>NZ_JBSGFD010000060.1:0-44576 GCF_053603215.1 Kitasatospora sp. NPDC004240
CCGCCGCGAACGGCGCGATCTTCGCCTCGGCCAGCGAACGCACCGCCTCCCGGAGCATCTCGTGCTCCTCGGAGATCCGGAAGAGATCGAAGTCCGCCGCCCCTGCGCTGCCCGCCATGTCCGCCTGCCTCGTTCGCGTGGTGAAGAGAGATGGGATCCAAGATCGGTTAATGACCGTTCAGTAGATCCTAGGGACTCCGGCCCGGCGGTGCCTAGGCTCGTCGGCCCCGCGACCTCGCATGTCGCCCGCCGCGGTCGTGACGGGATCGCGCCGACGGGCACCCCGCGCGGCCGGATAGCATCGGGTCCCGGCCACCGTCGACATCCACCTGAAGGGGAACCCGTGACCCTGCGCATCTCCGTGATCGGTACCGGTTACCTCGGCGCCACCCACGCCGCCGCGATGGCCGAGTTCGGCTTCGAGGTGCTCGGGCTGGACATCGACCCCGAGAAGATCGCCACCCTGACCGCCGGCCGGATCCCGATGTACGAACCGGGCCTGTCGGAGCTGCTGCTCAAGCACGTGGCGGGCCACGAAGGGTCCACCGGACGGCTGCGCTTCACCACCTCGATCGAGGAGGTGGCCGAGTTCGCCGACGTGCACTTCGTCTGCGTCAACACCCCGCAGCGCAAGGGCGAGTTCGCGGCCGACATGAGCTACGTCGACGCGGCCTTCGACGCGTTGGCCCCGCACCTGACCCGTCCGGTGCTGGTGGTCGGCAAGTCCACCGTCCCGGTCGGCTCGGCGGGCCGGCTGGCCGAGCGGCTGGCCGCGCTGGCGCCCGTCGGCGAGGACGCCGAGCTCGCCTGGAACCCGGAGTTCCTGCGCGAGGGCTTCGCCGTCCAGGACACCCTGCGCCCGGACCGGATCGTGGCGGGCCTGCACAGCGAGCGCGCCGAGCGGCTGCTGCGCGAGGTGTACGCGGAGCCGATCGCGGCCGGGGTGCCCTTCGTGGTCACCGACTACGCGACCTCCGAGCTGGTGAAGACCGCCGCCAACTCCTTCCTGGCCACCAAGATCTCCTTCATCAACGCGATGGCGGAGGTCTGCGAGGCCGCCGGCGCCGACGTGACCCGGCTGAGCGAGGCGCTGGCGTACGACGAGCGGATCGGCGGCAAGTTCCTCAACTCCGGTCTCGGCTTCGGCGGCGGCTGCCTGCCCAAGGACATCCGCGCCTTCATGGCCCGGGCCGGGGAGCTGGGCGCCGACCAGGCGCTGACCTTCCTGCGGGAGGTCGACTCGATCAACATGCGGCGCCGCTCCCGGATGGTCGAGCTGGCCCGCGAGCAGTGCGACGGCGGCTTCCTGGGCCGCCGGGTGGCCGTGCTCGGCGCGGCCTTCAAGCCCAACTCGGACGACATCCGGGACTCCCCCGCGCTCAACGTCGCCGCCCAGATCCAGCTCCAGGGCGCCCAGGTCACGGTGTACGACCCCAAGGCGATGGACAACGCCCGCAAGATGTTCCCGGGCCTGTCCTACGCGGAGTCCGCGATGGAGGCCGCCGAGGGCGCGCACGTCGTCCTGCACCTGACCGAGTGGCAGGAGTTCCGCGCGCTGGACCCGGCCGAGCTGGGCGCGGTGGTCGCCGAGCGCCGGCTGCTCGACGGCCGCAACGTGCTGGACGCCGACGCCTGGCGCGCGGCCGGCTGGACGTACCGCGCCCTGGGCCGCCCCAGCTGAGGCCTCCCGGGGGCCCGTCGGGGAATCCCCGGCGGCGGACCGTCGTTCCATCCGGCATGACGAGCTATGGCGACGAGGCGACGGTCCGCGACATCCTCACGGGCTCCGGGGACACCTGGGCCGTGGTCGGCCTCTCCAACAACACCGCCCGGGCCGCGTACGGCGTCGCCCGGGTGCTCCAGCGCTTCGGCAAGCGGATCGTGCCGGTCCACCCGAAGGCCGAGACGGTGCTCGGCGAGCAGGGCTACCGCTCGCTGGCCGAGATCCCGTTCGAGGTCGACGTCGTCGACGTGTTCGTGAACTCCGCGCTGGCCGGCGCCGTGGCCGACGAGGCGGTGGGGATCGGCGCCAAGGCCGTCTGGTTCCAGCTGGGCGTGATCGACGAGGCCGCGTACGGGCGGACCCGGGCCGCCGGGGTCTCGATCGTCATGGACAGGTGCCCGGCGATCGAGATCCCCCTGCTGGACTGAGCGGCGCCGGCCCGGGCCGGTCAGGCGCCGTCCAGCTCCGCGATGGTGGCGATGGACGGCCGCCGGGTGCGGCGCAGTCCGGCGGCGACCGTCTCGGCGTCGCGCAGCACGCGCACCGCGTTGTGCCAGGTGAGCTTGGCGAGGTCGGCCGGCGACCAGTTGCGGCGCAGCAGCTCGGCGATCAGGTTGGGGTAGCCGGAGACGTCGTCCAGGCCGGCCGGCAGGAAGGCGGTGCCGTCGAAGTCGCCGCCGATGCCGATGTGGTCGACGCCGGCCACCTCCCGCATGTGGTCGAGGTGGTCGGCGACGGTGGCGGCGGTGGCGACCGGGCGCGGGTTGGCCGCCTCGAAGGCGCGCTGGCAGTCCATCCCGGCGGGCGTGGTGTCGAGGTGGTCGAAGCCGTGGGCGCGCATGTTCTCGTCCGCCGCGACGGTCCACTCGATGGCCGCAGGCAGGATGAACTTGGGCACGAAGGTGGCCATCGCGATGCCGCCGTTGTCGGGCAGCTGGGCGAGGACGTCGTCGGGGATGTTGCGGGGGTGGTCGCAGACGGCGCGCGCGGAGGAGTGCGAGAAGATCACCGGCGCCTCGGTGACCCGCAGCGCGTCGCGCATGGTGTCGGCGGAGACGTGCGAGAGGTCGACCAGCATGCCGAGCCGGTTCATCTCCCGGACGACCTCCTCGCCGAAGCGGGTGAGGCCGTTGGCGCGGGGCTTGTCGGTGGCGGAGTCGGCCCACGGCACGTTGTCGTTGTGGGTGAGCGTCAGGTACCGCACGCCGAGCGCGTACAGGGCGCGCAGGGTGGCGAGCGAGCAGTCGATGGAGTGCCCGCCCTCGGCGCCCATCAGGGAGGCGATCCGTCCGTCGGCGCGGGCCGCCTCCAGCTCGTCGGCGGTCAGCGCGAGCCGCAGCCGTTCGGGGAAGCGGTCGGCGAGGGCGTGGACGAAGTCGACCTGCTCCAGGGTGGCGCTGACCGCGTGGTCGCCCGCCAGCCTGGCCGGGACGTAGACGGACCAGAACTGCGCACCGACCCCGCCCGCGGCGAGGCGGACGAGGTCGGTGTGCAGCCGGTCGCGCTGGTCGGCGGCCAGGTCGAGCGCGTCGAGGTCGTACCCGGCCTGCTCCCGCATCGCCCAGGGGAGGTCGTTGTGACCGTCCAGCACGGGGGTGTCGCGGAGCACGGCCCGGGCGCGGTCGAGCAGGGCGGCGGAGTCCAACAGCTCAGATGTCATACGAGCTGTTCTATCCGATTTGACTACTTTCCAAAGCCGAACGAGGAGGAACCCGCCACCTTGGCCCGCAGCTTCTTGCCCTTCTCGGTGGCCTGGCTGTTCAGCTCGGCCTGGAAGTCGGTCATCCGCTCCGCCAGCTCCGGGTCGAACGCCGCCAGCATCCGCACGGCCAGCAGACCGGCGTTGCGGGCGCCCGCGACCGAGACGGTCGCCACCGGCACGCCGGCCGGCATCTGCACGATCGACAGCAGGCTGTCCATGCCGTCCAGGTAGCGCAGCGGCACCGGCACGCCGATGACCGGCAGCGGGGTCACCGAGGCGAGCATGCCCGGCAGGTGGGCGGCGCCGCCGGCACCCGCGATGATCGCCTTCAGCCCGCGCCGGTGCGCGTCCTCGCCGTACGCGACCATCTCGCGCGGCATCCGGTGGGCGGAGACGACGTCCACCTCGTAGGGGATCTCGAACTCGTCGAGTGCCTGGGCGGCGGCCTCCATGACGGGCCAGTCGGAGTCCGAGCCCATCACGATGCCAATGAGCGGAGTCGTCATTCGGTGATCGTTCCTCGCAGGTAGGCGGCCGCGTGGCGGGCGCGCTCGCGGACGTCGTCGAGGTCGTCCCCGAAGACGTTGACGTGACCGACCTTGCGGCCGGGCTTGACGTCCTTCCCGTACATGTGGATCTTCAGGCCCGGGTCGCGGGCCATGCAGTGCAGGAAGGCGTGGTACATGTCCGGGTAGTCGCCGCCGAGGACGTTGACCATGACGGTCCACCGGGCGCGCGGCCGGGGGTCGCCGAGCGGCAGGTCGAGGACGGCCCGCAGGTGGTTCTCGAACTGCGAGGTGACCGCGCCGTCCTGGCTCCAGTGCCCGGAGTTGTGCGGACGCATGGCCAGCTCGTTGACCAGGATCCGGCCGTCCCGGGTCTGGAACAGCTCGACCGCCAGGTGGCCGGTGATGTCCAGCTCGCCGGCGATCCGCAGGGCGAGCTGCTGGGCCTCGTCGGACAGCGCCGGGTCGAGGTCGGGCGCGGGCGCGGTGACCTCGGCGCAGACCCCGTTCTCCTGGACGCTCTCCACCACCGGGTAGGCGACGGCCTGGCCGCTGGGCGAACGCACCACGTTGGCGGCCAGCTCGCGGACGAAGTCGACCTTCTCCTCGGCCAGGACGGGCACGCCGGCGAGGAACGGCGCCTGCGCCTGCCCCTCGTCGTCGACCACCCAGACGCCCTTGCCGTCGTATCCGCCGCGGACCGTCTTGAGGACCACCGGGTACCCGGAGCCCTCGTTCGCGAAGGCCGTCACGTCGGCCGGGTCGGCGACGATGCGGTGGCGCGGGCAGGGCACGCCGATGGAGTCGAGCTTCGCCCGCATCACGCCCTTGTCCTGGGCGTTGACCAGGGCCTCCGGGCCGGGGCGGACGGCGATGCCGTCGGCCTGCAGGGCCCGAAGGTGCTCGGTCGGCACGTGCTCGTGATCGAAGGTGATCACGTCGCAGCCGGCCGCGAAACGGCGCAGGGTGTCGAGGTCGCGGTAGTCACCGAGGACGACGTCGGACACCACCTGCGCGGCGGAATCCTGGGGCGTGTCGGCGAGGAGTTTGAACCTGACCCCGAGCGGGATGCCCGCCTGGTGTGCCATGCGGGCCAGCTGCCCGCCGCCGATCATGCCCACCACTGGAAAATTCACATTGCCCGGGGAAGTCACCCCGCCAGGATATCCGGGCCGGTGGGAGGCCCGGGAACCGCTCCGCCCGGCGGCGCGGCCCGACCGGCGGTTGGCGGCCCGGGGCTGAGCCGAACGGAGGAAACGGGTAGCCTGGATGGCCAGGTCCTCGTACGCGTGATCCGATCATGTGCGTGCACGCAGGGCTGAAGGGCCGCAGCGCGATCGCCGCGGCCCTTTCGTCCGGCGGGCAGATGGAGGCAGCACGGCATGGCGAACGGCATGGCGACGACCGCCACCGAGAAACCCTCGCTGGTCCAGCGGGTGCGCGAGATCCGCGGCGAGGTACTGAAGTTCGCCCTGGTCGGCCTCAGCGGGGTCGCGGTCAACTTCGCCGTCTTCTGGCTCTGCATCAACGGCCTCGGCCTGGCCTCGCTGCGTTCCAACGTGGTCGCCACCCTGGTCGCCATCACCACCAACTACCTCGGCTACCGCTACTGGCTGTACAAGGACCGCGACGCCGCCTCCCGCAGGCGGGAGATCACCCTGTTCCTGGTGTTCAGCGGCGCCGGCATGCTGATCGAGACCGGCCTGCTGGGCTTCTCGGTGTACGTGCTGGGCCTGGACTCGCACTTCCAGCAGCTCGCCGCCAAGGTGATCGGCCTCGGGGTGGGCACGGTGTTCCGCTTCGTCTCGTACCGCACCTGGGTCTTCAAGGCGCTCCCGGAGCCGGCCGAACCGGTCGCCGCCGAGGTGGTCGCCCGGGCCGAACACGTGCTGGCGGCCGCGGAGAACCGGCTCGCCAAGGCCGAGTAGCGGCCCCGCTTGCCGCGCCCGGCGCGGCGGGAGGAGAGTGGTAGGCGAGGGCGAGCACGGTCGGCGGACGATCGGGACCGAGGGGGGCTCCCAGGAGGCTCGTCATGGCGTTCGTCCAGATCATCGACTGCAAGACCGACAAGGTGGACGAGCTCAACCGGCTCATGGACACCTGGGCCGAGCAGACCCGCGGAAAGCGGACCGCCAGCCACTCGGTGGTCGGCACGGACCGCTCCGACCGCAACCACGTCGTGGAGATCGTCGAGTTCCCCTCCTACGAGGAGGCCATGAGGAACTCCAACCTGCCCGAGACCGACCGGATATTCCGGGAGATGGTGGCGCTCTGCGAGGAGCCGCCGACCTTCACCGACCTGGACGTGGTCCGGGACGCGCAGTTCAACAAGACGTCCGCGGCCCGGGTGTTCGAGGAGATGGGCAAGGGCAACACCGCGGTCATCGAGCAGATGTTCGCGACGGACTACCACGACCACGACTTCGCCAACGAGACCGACAAGATCGGCATGGCCGCGATCAAGGCCGAGGTCGAGGAGTACCTGGCGGGCTTCGACTTCACGTTCACCATGGACGGCATGGTCGCCGAGGGCGACCAGGTGTGCTGCCGCTGGACGTGGAACGCCCGGCACACCGGCGAGTACCGGGGCATCCCGGCCACCGGCAAGGACATCGTCAGCCACGGCACCACGACCTTCCGCTTCGAGAACGGCATGATCAAGGAAGGCTGGTGGCACTGGGACGTCATGAGCGTGATGCGCCAGATGGGCGTCATGCCGGAGGGCTGAGCGGCCCCGGAGCGTTCGGTCCCGGTGGCCGCCGGTCCCGGTGGCCGCTAGTCCCGGTGGCTGCGGCCGAGGAAGAGCGCGAACACCGGCGGCCGCAGCGAGAGCAGTTCCAGCCGGCCGCCGTCCGCCTCCGCGAGGTCACGGGCGACGGCCAGGCCGATGCCGGTGGAGTTGCGGCCGCTGACCGCGCGCTCGAACACCCGGTTGCCCAGTTCGGCGGGGACACCGGCGCCCTCGTCCTGCACCTCGACGACCACCGAGGTGCCGGAGGGCCGGACCCGCAGGGTGATCAGGCCGGAGCCGTGCATCAGCGAGTTCTCGATGAGCGTGGCCAGCACCTGGGCGACCGTGCCGGGGGTGCCGACCGCCGTCACCCCGCGCAGGCCCTCGACCTGGAGCACCCGGTGGGTGCCGCGCAGCGAGGCGCCCCACTCCTCGACCTGCTGCTTGATCACCTCGTCCAGGTCGAAGGAGACCGCGGACGGGCTGCGCGGGTCGCGCTGGTTGGTGAGCAGCCGCTGCACCACGTCGGTGAGCCGCTCGACCTGCTGGAGGGCGATGCTCGCCTCCTCCTTGACGGTCTCCGGCTCCTCGGCGAGCGCGGTGATCTCCTCCAGCCGCATGGAGAGCGCGGTGAGCGGGGTGCGCAGCTGGTGGGAGGCGTCGGCGGCGAGCCGGCGCTCGGCGGTGAGCATCCGGGCGATCCGCTCGGCGCTGGCGTCCAGCACCTCGGCGACCCGGTCGAGCTCGGGGACGCCGTAGCGGCGGTCACGCCGGCGGGGGTCGCCGGAGCCGAGGCGCTCGGCGGTCTCGGCGAGGTCGGTGAGCGGACGGGCGAGCCGCTTGGCCTGCCAGACGGCGAGCGCCACGGCGGCCTGGACGGCCAGCAGGGCGACCACGCCGAGCAGCAGCAGCATGTTGCCGATCTCGTGGTCGACGGCCTCGCGGGACTGCTCGACGGTGACGGTCTCGCCGCTGAGGCCCTGCTCGACGGCCTGCAGCGGATGGTCACCGGGCGGCGGGGTGCCGATGGTGACGGTCGGCTGCCCGGGGATCGCCACCTCGACGTAGGTGCCCTCGGCGACCTGGTTGGCGAACTTCTCGCCGGTGACCGGCTCGCCCGCGGCGAGCCGGCTCTCCACCAGGGCGAGCACCCGGACGGCGGACGCGTCCACCCGGTCCTGGGCGGAGTTGACGATGGTGCGCTTCTCGACCAGGGCGAGCGGTACGCAGAACACCGCGACCACCACCAGGACCACGCCCAGCAGTGAGTTGATCATCCGGCGCTTCACGCGGCCGCTCCCGCCCTGTCGTACCCGGCTGGGTCGTTGCTCTCGGAGTTACTGGTTCTCGGAGTCGCTAGTTCTTCTCGAAACGGAAGCCGACACCGCGCACGGTGGCGATGTAGCGGGGGTTGGCGGCGTCGTCGCCGAGCTTCTTGCGCAGCCAGGAGATGTGCATGTCGAGGGTCTTGGTGGAGGTCCACCAGGTGGTGTCCCAGACCTGGCGCATGATCTCCTCGCGGGTGACCACCCGGCCGGCGTCGCGGACCAGCACCCGCAGCAGCTCGAACTCCTTGGCGGAGAGGGTCAGCTCCTCCTCGCCGAGCCAGGCCCGGTGCGACTCGATGTCGATCCGCACCCCGTGCGCGCCGGTGGTGAGCTGGTCGACGTTGCCGCGCCGCAGCAGCGCCCGGACGCGGGCGAGCAGCTCGGCGAGCCGGAAGGGCTTGGTGACGTAGTCGTCGGCGCCGGCGTCCAGGCCGACGACGGTGTCCACCTCGTCGGCACGGGCGGTGAGCACCAGGACGGGGCAGCTGCGGCCGTCCGCGCGCAGCCGGCGGCACACCTCCAGGCCGTCCATCTCGGGCAGTCCCAGGTCCAGGACGACGAGGTCGACGTCCTCCCCCAGTCCCGCGGCCAGTGCGGTCGGCCCGTCCTCGCGGACGAGCACCTCGTATCCCTCGCGTCGCAGGGCACGGGCGAGCGGTTCGGAGATCGCCGGATCGTCCTCGGCGAGCAGCACACAGGTCATGGGCCGATGGTAGTCCGCCGGGGTATGCCCCTCGGTGCTGTGAGGTAGTTCACAGAGAGTGATCGGCTCCACGGACGGCCCCTCGCGGCGCGCCGTTCGGCCCGTTTTGCCGATCACCAAAGGATCTCCCGTTTGATCTTGGATCCGAAGGAATTTGCGCGGCACTACCATGGATTGCTCGGGGTGGTCCGTCGGAAACTTGACCATCGCTATACCTAATTGGTGGGTTTTGTCAGCTGATGCCGCCAAATATCGCCACGTACAGTGGTTCCGTCCCCGTCCGGCCTCCACCCCCCTTGGCCGGCTCGGGCCCAGATCAGAGCAAGGAACCACCACTCATGGCGTCATCGACCCTGGAGGCGGGCGTACAGCGCCCCTCCTCCCCCGGCGGCAAGACCTTCCTGGGACACCCCCGCGGTCTGGCCACCCTCTTCATGACCGAGATGTGGGAGCGCTTCAGCTTCTACGGCATGAAGGCACTGCTCGTGTTCTACATGGTGGCCGAGACCGCCGAGGGCGGCCTGGCCATGCAGGTCGGCGCCGCCACGGCCGTCGTCAGCGTGTACAACGCGATGGTCTACCTGCTCGCCCTGCCCGGCGGCTGGATCGCCGACCGCTTCCTGGGCGCGCGCCGCACGGTCGCCGTGGCCGGCGCGGTCATCATGCTCGGCCACTTCATGCTGGCCGTCCCCTCGAAGGCCGCCTTCTTCGCCGGCCTCGGGGTCGTCGCGATCGGCTCCGGCCTGCTCAAGGCCAACATCTCCACGATGGTCGGCCACCTGTACGACGGCCCGAACGACCCTCGCCGGGACGGCGGGTTCACCGTCTTCTACATGGGCATCAACCTCGGCGCCTTCCTCGCGCCGCTGGTCATCGGCACCGTCGGCCAGAAGGTCGACTGGCACCTGGGCTTCGCCCTGGCCGGTGTCGGCATGGCGCTGGGCCTGGCCCAGTTCCTGCTCGGCAGCCGCCACCTGAGCGAGCGCAGCAGCGTGGTCAACAACCCGATCACCGCGGACGAGAAGCGCCGGGTGCTGCGGATGGCCGCCGCCTGGCTGGCCGCCGCCGCCGTCTTCTACGGCACCGTCGTGCTGTCCGGCTCGTTCACCCTGCAGTGGGTGCTGCTGCCGCTGTCGATCCTCGGCATCGCCATCCCGGCCGTGTACTTCGCCCGGGTGCAGCGGGACAAGGACCTCAGCGCGGACGAGAAGTCCAAGATGCGCGGCTACATCTGGTTCTTCGTGGCCGCCGCCCTGTTCTGGATGATCTACGACCAGTCGGGCTCGACCCTCAGCATCTTCGCCGAGGAGAAGACCTCCACCACGCTGCTCGGCTTCGACTTCCCGACCAGCTGGTTCCAGTCGCTGAACCCGCTCTACATCATGGCGCTGGCCCCGGTCTTCGCCTGGCTCTGGGTCTGGCTCTCCAAGCGCGCCAAGAACCCGAGCACCACCGCGAAGTTCGCCTTCGGCCTGCTGGCCATCGGCTCCTCGTTCCTGGTGATGATGGTCGCCATGGCCGTCGCCTCCGGCGACACCAAGGTCACCCCGCTCTGGCTGGCCGTGGTCTACCTGGTCCAGACCGTCGGTGAGCTGACCATCTCCCCGGTCGGCCTCTCGGTCACCACCAAGCTGGCCCCGGCCAAGTACGCCAGCCAGATGATGGGCGTCTGGTTCCTCGCGGTCACCGCGGGCAACTGCGTCACCGCGCTCACCCAGATGGTCGTGGGCGACGCCACCGGCTCCACCTGGTACTTCGCCGCCCAGGGCGCCCTGGCCATCCTGGCCGGCGTGGCGCTGGCGCTGTACCGCAAGAAGGTCAGCCGCCTCATGGGCGACGTGCACTGACGTCGTCGGACACCGCACCACGCGGCGAGGGCCGGTACGGGGATCCCGTACCGGCCCTCGGGCGTTCCTCCGGCTCCCGCCGTCGTGCGTCGCGGCCCGGTCAGACCTCGCGCACGCCCGCCCGCCAGACCGCGGCGGTCAGCGGCACGCCCGGCCGGTAGGCCAGGTGCACGTGCGAGGGCGCGTCCAGCAGCAGCAGATCGGCGCGGGCGCCCACGGCGACCGTGCCGACGTCGCTGCGGCGCAGCGCGTGGGCGCCGCCCGCGGTGGCGGCCCACACCGCCTCGTCCGGGGTCATCCCCATCTCGCGGACGGCGACGGCCAGGCAGAACGCCATCGAGCTGGTGAAGCTGGAGCCCGGGTTGCAGTCGGTGGAGAGCGCGACGGTCACGCCCGCGTCGAGCAGCCGGCGCGCGTCCGGATAGGGGGCGCGGGTGGAGAACTCCGCGCCCGGCAGCAGGGTCGCCACGGTCGCCGAGCCGGCCAGCGCCGCCACGTCCTCGTCGGTCAGGTGGGTGCAGTGGTCGGCCGAGGCCGCGCCCAGCTCCACCGCCAGTTGCACACCGGGCCCGTACGAGAGCTGGTTGGCGTGCACCCGGGGGGTCAGGCCGCGCTCGACGCCGGCGGTGAGGACCGCCCGGGCCTGGTCGCCGTCGAAGGCGCCCCGCTCGCAGAACACGTCCACCCAGCGGGCGTACGGCGCGCAGGCGTCCAGCATGTCGCCGGTGACCAGGTCGACGTACCCGGCCGGGTCCTCGGCGAACTCGGGCGCGACCACGTGGGCCCCGAGGTAGGTGGTCTCGGGGGTGTACGAGGCGGCGATCCGCAGCGCGCGGGCCTCGTCGGCGACGGTCAGCCCGTAGCCGGACTTGCACTCGATCGTGGTGGTGCCCTGGCGCAGCGCCTCCCGGACGAAGCGGGCCAGGTTGGCGTCCAGCTCGGCGTCCGAGGCGGCCCGGGTGGCGGCGACCGTGGTGCGGATGCCGCCGGCGGTGTACGACTGGCCGGACATCCGGGCGTTGAACTCGGCGGTGCGGTCGCCGGCGAAGACCAGGTGGGCGTGCGAGTCGACGAAGCCCGGCAGCAGGGCGCGGCCGGCCGCGTCGAAGCGCTCGTCGGCGGCGGGCGCCCCCTCGGCGGGGCCCACCCAGGCGATCTCGCCGCCGTCGATCACCACGGCCGCGTCGGTGAGCAGGCCCAGCGGCCCGGTCCCGTGTGCGGGGTCGTTGGTGACCAGGCTGCCGATGCCGGTGATCAGGGTGCTCGGGATGCTCACGTCCAGCCTCTCGGAGGGGGTTTCTCACGGCCCGGGGGCGGGCGGCGGGATCGGCCCCCGCCGCCCGCCCCCGGGAGGTTCACTCGGATGGGTCCGGCGGCCCCGCCCGGCCGTGGCAGGACGGGCCGCCGGGCGCCCGTTCAGCAGCTCAGCGCCGCGATCGAGTCACGCAGGGCCGCCGGGACGTCCGGCACCAGCTGGTGCACCCCGTCCTTGACCACGTGCCGGCCGCCGACCACCACGTGCCGCACGTCGGCGGCCGAGGCGGCGAACACCGCGATCTCGGCGCCCAGGTGGGAGGGCGGGCCGGCGGTGCGCACCGAGTCCAGCCCGATCACGGTGAAGTCGGCCAGCGAACCGGCCTCGATCCGCCCGGCCTCCGGCCAGCCCAGCGAGGCGTGACCGTCCTCGGTGCCCGCCCGCAGCAGCGAGTTGGCCGTCCAGTGGCCGCGGGTGCGGGTGCGCAGCCGCTCGTCCAGCTCCAGCGCCCGGGCCTCCTCGAAGGGGTCGATCACCGCGTGGCTGTCGCTGCCCAGGGTGACCGGGCAGCCGGCCGAGGCCAGCTGGCGGGCCGGGCCGATGCCGTCCGCGAGGTCCCGCTCGGTGGTGGGGCACATGCAGATGGTCGTGGAGGAGTCCGAGAGGAGCTTGATGTCCTCGTCGGTGAGGTGGGTGGCGTGCACGGCCGAGGTGCGCGGGCCGAGCGCGCCGTGGTCGGCGAGCAGCCGGGTCGGGGTGACGCCGTGCGCGGTGAGGCAGGCGTCGTTCTCGGCGGTCTGCTCGGAGAGGTGGACGTGCAGGGGCGCCTTGCGCATCGAGGCCCAGTGCGCGACGGTGCCCAGCTGCTCGGCCGGGACGGCGCGCACCGAGTGGACGGCCGCGCCGATCCGGGCGTGCTCGCGCGGCCGCAGGTCGGCGGCGCGGGCGGCCCAGGCGTCGGCGTCGCCGTCGCTGAAGCGCCGCTGCGGCTTGGTCGGCTCGGCGCCGAAGCCCGAGGACAGGTAGCAGGTGTCCAGCAGGGTGATCCGGATGCCGGCCCGGGCGGCGGCCTCGATCAGCGCCTCGCCCATCGCGTTGGGGTCGTCGTAGCGCACCCCGCCGGGCGCGTGGTGCAGGTAGTGGAACTCGCCGACCGCGGTGATCCCGGCCAGCGCCATCTCCGCGTAGACGGCGGTGGCCAGCGCCAGGTAGCTGTCCGGGTCGAGCGCCCCGGCGAAGCGGTACATGGTGTCCCGCCAGGTCCAGAAGGTGCCCGAGCCGACCTGGACGCTGCCGCGCAGCGCCCGGTGGAAGGCGTGCGAGTGCGCGTTGGCCTGCCCGGGGACCAGCAGGCCGTCCAACCGGACGGCGCCGGGCGGGCAGGGTCCGCTGTCCGGCGTCACCTTGGCGATCCGCCCGCCGGGGGCGGTGGCGATCAGCACGTCGTGCTCGACCACCGGCCCGTTGACGTGCGGCAGCCAGGCGTACCGCGCCCAGTAGGTTACTGACACGCCAGGTCCTCCAGTACGTCGGCGAGCGCGGCGACCCCGGCCAGGCAGTCGGCGGTCTCGGCGCGTTCCGCCGGGGAGTGCGAGACGCCGCTCGGGTTCCGTACGAACAGCATGGCGGTCGGGATCGCCGATGCCAGGATCCCGGCGTCGTGTCCCGCCCCGGTGGGCAGCACCGGGACCCCGCCCAGCCGCTTCGCCAGGCGGTCGCGCAGCGGGCCGTCGAAGTCCACCACCGGGGTGTACGACTCGCGGGTCAGCTCCACCCGTACGCCGTCGCGCCCGCCCCGCTCGTGGGCGGCCCGCTCGATCGCGTCGACCAGCCCGGTGAGGATCCCCTCGTCGGCGGCCCGCGAGTCCAGCCAGCCGCGGACCAGCGAGGCGATCGCGTTGGTGCCGTTGGGCTCGACCGCGACCTTGCCGAAGGTGGCCAGCGCGCCCGCGAGGGCCGCCTTCTCCCGGGCCGAGAGCACGGTGTCGGCGAAGGTCAGCATCGGGTCGCGGCGGTCCTCGATCCGGGTGGTGCCGGCGTGGTTGGCCTCGCCGTGGAAGTCGAAGCGCCAGCGGCCGTGCGGCCAGATCGCCGAGGCCACGCCGACCGGCTGCCCCTCGGAGAGGTAGCGGCCCTGCTCGACGTGCAGCTCGACGAAGGCGCCGATCCTGGCCAGCCGGTCCCCGTCCGCGCCGATGGCGGTGGGGTCCTGGCCGGCCCGCTCCATGGCGTCGGGCAGCCGGACGCCGTCGGCGTCGCGCAGCCCGTACGCCTGCTCGCGGCTCAGCACGCCGGCGCTGAGGCGCGAGCCCACGCAGGCCACGCCGAACCGGGCGCCCTCCTCGTCGCCGAAGTTGACGATCGCCAGCGGCCGGGTGAAGGCGGCGTTCCTGGCGCGCAGTTCGTCCAGCGCGGCGAAGGAGGACACCACGCCGAGCGGGCCGTCGAAGGCGCCGCCGTCCGGGACGGAGTCCAGGTGCGAGCCGGTGACGATCGCGCCCTCGCCGTTCGGGTCGCCGAGCCAGGCCCACTGGTTGCCGTTGCGGTCCAGCTCGTAGGTCAGGCCGCGGTCGCGGGCCTGCTCCTCGAACCAGGCGCGGCACTCGGTGTCGGCCGCGTTCCAGGCGAAGCGGCGGTAGCCGCCGGAGGAGGCGGAGCGGCCCACGGGGAGCAGCTCCGCCCACATCTCTTCGAAGGAGGTCCCGGCGAAGGAGGTCACAGCTCGCCCATGGGGATGCGGACCCCGCGCTCCGCGGCGACCTCGTCGGCCCGGTCGTAGCCGGCGTCGACGTGCCGGATGACGCCCATGCCCGGGTCGTTGGTGAGCACCCGGCGGATCTTCTCGCCCGCCAGCGCGGTGCCGTCGGCGACGGTGACCTGGCCGGCGTGGATCGAGCGGCCGATGCCGACGCCGCCGCCGTGGTGGATGGAGACCCAGGACGCGCCGGAGGCCACGTTGACCATGGCGTTCAGCAGCGGCCAGTCGGCGATCGCGTCGGAGCCGTCCAGCATCGCCTCGGTCTCGCGGTACGGCGAGGCGACCGAGCCGCAGTCCAGGTGGTCGCGGCCGATCACGAGCGGCGCGGACAGCTCGCCGGAGGCGACCATGTCGTTGAAGCGCTCGCCGGCCTTGTCGCGCTCGCCGTAGCCGAGCCAGCAGATGCGCGCGGGCAGGCCCTGGAAGTGCACCTTCTCCTGGGCCATCTTGATCCAGCGGGCCAGCGACTCGTTCTCCGGGAACAGGTCGAGGACGGCCTTGTCGGTCTTGTGGATGTCCTGCGGGTCGCCGGAGAGCGCCGCCCAGCGGAACGGGCCCTTGCCCTCGCAGAACAGCGGGCGGATGTACGCCGGGACGAAGCCCGGGAAGGCGAACGCCCGGTCGTAGCCGGCCAGCTGGGCCTCGCCGCGGATGGAGTTGCCGTAGTCGAAGACCTCGGCGCCGCGGTCCAGGAAGCCGACCATCGCCTCGACGTGGCGGGCCATCGACTCGCGGGAGCGCTGGGTGAACTCGGCGGGCTTCTCGGCCGCGTAGGTCGCCATGTCGTCGAAGGCGACGCCGACCGGCAGGTAGCTCAGCGGGTCGTGGGCGCTGGTCTGGTCGGTGACGATGTCGATCGGCGCGTCCATCGCCAGCAGCTGCGGGAACACCTCGGCGGCGTTGCCCAGCAGGCCGATGGAGAGCGGCTGCCGCTTGTCGCGGGCGGCGGTGGCCAGCTCCAGCGCGTGGCCGAGGTCCTTGGCCTCGACGTCCAGGTAGCGGTGCTCGATCCGGCGGGCGATCCGGGACGGGTCGCAGTCGACGCAGATCGCCACGCCGCCGTTCATGATGACGGCCAGCGGCTGGGCGCCGCCCATCCCGCCGAGGCCGGCGGTGAGGGTGATGGTGCCCTCCAGGGTGCCCTCGAAGCGCTTGTTGGCCACGGCCGCGAAGGTCTCGTAGGTGCCCTGCAGGATGCCCTGGGTGCCGATGTAGATCCAGGAGCCGGCGGTCATCTGGCCGTACATGGTGAGACCGAGGCTCTCCAGCCGGCGGAACTCCTCCCAGTTGGCCCAGTCGCCGACCAGGTTGGAGTTGGCGATCAGCACGCGCGGCGCCCACTCGTGGGTCTGCATCACGCCGACCGGACGCCCGGACTGGACCAGCATGGTCTCGTCCTGCTTCAGGTTCTGCAGCGTGCGGACCATCGCGTCGAACGAGCGCCAGTCACGCGCCGCCTTGCCGGTCCCGCCGTACACCACCAGCTTCGACGGGTGCTCGGCCACCTCGGGGTCGAGGTTGTTCATCAGCATCCGCAGGGCGGCCTCCTGCTGCCACCCCTGCGCCGTCAGCCCCGTCCCGCGCGCCGCACGTACCTCACGCGGCCCGCTCGTCTGCTGCACCATGCTCCCGGCCTCCCTACGGATGGATTCATTCATGATTGACAGGACTGAATATATCCAATCATTCAGCCTGCGACCAGACCTCGGACCCATCCGATCAGCCCCGACCCCCCGACCCGCCGAGCGCTACCCTGAACCCGGCGAACACCAACCACTCGGCCCAGCGCCGACGAACGGAGGAACGCGATGACGGCCATCGCCGTGCGTCCGGGCAGACTCCGGGACGCCGCGGAGGAGATCGAGCGGAGCACCGGCCTCCGGGTGCAGATCATCGGAGGAACCCTGGTGATGTCCCCCACCCCTCGCGGCAAGCACGCGGGGACCGTGCGGCGGTTGCGCAGGCAGCTCGAACCGGAGCTCCCCGCCGACCTCGGCGCCTACGAGGTGTCGTCCGTGTTCATGCCGGGCAACGAGGAGGACTACTCCACCCCCGATCTGGTGATTCTCCCCATCGACTGGGACGACGACGACGAGTGGCTCGCCGACCCGCGCGATGTCGCGCTGGCCGTGGAGGTCATCTCCAGCTCCGAGCGCGTCAGCCATATCGGCACCAAGACCGAGTGGTACGCCACCGCAGGCGTGCCCGCGCTCCTCGCGGTCGACCCCCGCAAGGGCGCCTGGACACTCCACACCCACCCGCGCGACGGGGTGTACCAGGGCGTGCTGCACGGCACGTACGGCGAACCGGTGCCACTGGCCGCCCCGCTGCCGGAGCTGAACACCTCGGAGCTTCCGCTGTACGCGCCGGTCAGCCGCAGCTGACCAGCCGTCAGGCCGCGGACTCGCCGTCCCAGTCGATGCCGATCTCGGCGAGCCAGCGGCGGTCCTCGGCGTCCGGGGTGGCCGGGGGCGGGGGGCCGGGCGGGCGGGGGATGTCCTGGACGGGGCCGAGGCCGTACTTCTCGGCGGCCGCGGCGGCCCGCGGGTCGGGTTCGATGACCCCGACGTGGACGACGGTCTCGTCGCCCGGATCGAGGACGGCGAGTTCGGGTTCGGGCAGCCGGCGGACGGTGACGCGGCGTCCGCAGGCCGGGCAGGACCACTCGTCGGCGCCGGAGGCGAGCCGGCCGACGAACTTCATCTCGTGGATCACGCGCATGAGGGCACCCCCTGAAGAGGGCATTCCCGCTCCGGGCCGGTCACCAACGTCCCGGCGCGGCCAACCGCGCCCGGCCGCCGCGGCGCGGCTACTCCAGGAACAGCCCGCGGGCCGCCGCCGACTGCTCGATGGCCTCCAACCGCGCCTCGGCGCCCGGGAGTTCGTCGCACATGGTCTGCAGCAGCACCCGGCCGAGCATCATCGGCGCGCAGGCGGTGTCGAAGACCAGGCCGGTGCCGACGGCGGCCGGCAGCATCAGGTCGGAGAGCTTGGCCACCGGCGCGAAGGCCGAGTCGGCGACCGTCAGCACCGTCAGACCGCAGTCCCGGGCCACCGTCAGAGCGTCCATCAGCTCGCGCGGGTAGCGCGGCAGCGCGAAGCAGAGCAGCGCGCTCGCCCCGGCCGCGGCGGCCTGCTCGATGCGGTCGGCGAGCATGCTGCCGCCCTCGTCGAGCAGTCTGATGTCCGGGTGCACCTTGGCGGCGAAGTACGCGAAGCCGCGGGCCTGCGCGGAGGCGGCCCTCAGCCCGAGCACCGGCAGCGGCCGGGAGGCGGCGAGCAGCCGGGCGGCGCGGACGATCGGCTCGGGGTCGGCGAGCAGTTCGGCGAGGTGGCGCAGGTGCGCGATCTCGGCGAGGACGGCCTGCTGGTGCTCGTTGCGCACGGCGTCGTCGGGGGTCTCCGGCGCGGCCGGTTCGCCCGCGCCGAGTTCGCGCAGCTGCTTGCGCAGCGCCGGGTAGCCGTCGTAGCCGAGCGCCACCGCGAAGCGGGTGACCGAGGGCTGGCTGACGCCGGCGAGCTCGGCGACCTCGACGCTGGAGAGGAACGGCGCCTCGGTGGCGTGCCGGACCAGCGAGTGCGCGATCCGGCGCTGGGTGGGGGTCAGCCGGTGGCCCTCGAAGAGCTGGAGCAGCCGGGCGGAGGGCCCGACCGCGCCGGTGTCACCGGTGCCGGTGTCGTCGGTGGCGGTCATCAGCGGTACCTCCGGGCTCGGACTGTCCGGACGACTGTGCAGCAGTCCGGTCGTGTGGGCAACGACGTCTCGTACGCCGGAACGGCCGGCGGGACGTCCGGCGGTTCCGGCTGGTGGCCGGGGCGGGCGGCCCGGCCGGGTGGCGGCACCGGCCCGGGCCGCCTCGGGGGAACCCTGATTTCCCCCTGAGCCGACCCGGAATGCGCGGCCCGCCGGTGGACCGATGCCCCCGCCCGGGCCCAGTCTTGGTCCATGGAAAGTCGTCAGGACGAATTGAAGCGTGATCTCGACGCCGCGTTGCAGACCCGCAAGGAGCTCGGCAAGGAGTACGAGGCCGAGATCGTCGACTCCTTCCTGTCCCGGCTCGACGCCCGGCTGGACGCCCAGGTGGACGCCCGGGTCGAGCGGCGGCTCGCCGAGCACGGGGTCGGCGAGGGCCACCCGTACGGCCGTGGCCACCATCACCGGGGAGGGGGCGGACGGCCGGGCTGGATGCACGCGTTCACGCTGATCATGGCCATCCCGCTGTCCGGGGTCGCCGCCGGCACCTCGGGCCTGATGGGCCTGGTCGTCTGCTGGGCCGGACTGGTCGGCGTGAGCGCCTCCACGGCGATCGCCGAGCGCGTCCAGGAGCAGCGCCGCACGGCCCGGCCGCCCCGGAGCGAGTGGGAGTGATCCCCCACCGCCCCGGGGCGGCTCGCGCGAGGACCTAGGCCAGCGGCCCGGTGACCTTCTCCACGGCGCGCACCAGCTCGCCGGAGGCGACCAGCGCGGCGGCGGCCTCCAGGTCCGGCGACAGGAAGCGGTCGCGGCCGGCGCCGCCGACCCCGGCCTCCCGGGCGACGGCCATCGCGGCGGCGGTGGCCGGGGCGATCGTGCCGCCGGAGTCGGCCTGCTGACGGATCTCCAGGGCGCGGGCCGAGGCGGTCAGCTCGACCGCGAGGATCCGGCCGAGGTTGTCGACGGCCTGGCGCAGCTTGCGGGCGGCGGACCAGCCCATCGAGACGTGGTCCTCCTGCATCGCGGAGGACGGGATCGAGTCGACCGAGGCGGGGACGGCGAGCCGCTTGTTCTCGCCGACCAGGGCCGCCTGGGTGTACTGGGCGATCATCAGACCGGAGTCCACGCCCGGGTCGTCGGCGAGGAAGGCCGGCAGGCCGTGCGAGCGGGCCTTGTCGAGCAGCCGGTCGGTGCGGCGCTCGGAGATCGAGCCGAGGTCGGCGGCGGCGATGGCGAGGAAGTCCAGCACGTACGCGACCGGGGCGCCGTGGAAGTTGCCGTTGGACTCCACCCGGCCGTCCGGCAGCACCACCGGGTTGTCGACCGAGGCGGCCAGCTCGCGGGAGGCGACCAGCTGGGCGTGGGCCAGGGTGTCGCGGCCGGCGCCTGCCACCTGCGGGGCGCAGCGGATCGAGTAGGCGTCCTGGACGCGCGGGGCGTCGTCCTGGTGGTGGCCGGTCAGGCCGGAGTCCTTGAGGACGGCCAGCATGTTGGCGGCGGACAGCGCCTGGCCCGGGTGCGGGCGGATCGGGGCGTGCAGCTCGGGGGCGAGCACCTTGTCGGTGCCGAGCAGCGCCTCCAGGGTCATCGCGGCGGTGATGTCGGCGGTGGTGAACAGCCGCTGCAGGTCGGCGATGGCCATGACCAGCATGCCGAGCATGCCGTCGGTGCCGTTGATGAGGGCCAGGCCCTCCTTCTCCAGCAGCTCGACCGGCTCGATGCCGGCGGCGGCCAGCAGCTCGGCGACGGGCTTCTCGACGCCGTCCGGGCCGGTGGCCGTGCCCTCGCCCATGAGCACCAGGGCGCAGTGCGACAGCGGCGCGAGGTCGCCGGAGCAGCCGAGCGAGCCGAATTCGCGGACCACCGGGGTGATCCCGGCGTTCAGCAGCGCGGCCATGGTCTGGGCGACCAGCGGGCGCACGCCGGTACGGCCGGAGGCGAGCGTCTTCATCCGCAGGAACATCAGCGCGCGGACCACCTCGCGCTCGACGGCCGGGCCCATCCCGGCGGCGTGCGAGCGCACCAGCGAGCGCTGGAGCTGGGCGCGCAGCTCGGGGCTGATGTGGCGCACGGCCAGCGCGCCGAAGCCGGTGGAGACCCCGTAGACGGGACGCGGCTCGGCCGCGAGGGCGTCGATCCGGGCCCGGGCCGACGCCATCTCGGCGAGCGCGTCCGGACCGATCTCGACCCGGGCGTTGCCCCGGGCGACGGCCAGCACGTCCTCGGCACTGACGTCGGCCTTGCCGACCTGGACGAGCGGCGCGTCGGGGGCCACAGCACTGTGCATATCCATATGCATTATCAGACCAGGTGAATGAAGATATGACAACCGTCGGTACGCCTTCGGGGTGCACCGGCCCCGGACCGGACCGACCGGACCGGCCGCGCCGACGCCCCCATCCTCACCGATTTCGGCTCCGGCGGCCCGGTGACGCAGGCTGGGGTGGCACGGGAACGACGGAGGTAAAGGCCGATGACACGGGCGACGGCGCGGCGACGGGTGATACGGCTGCGCGGGGACGGGCGCAGCACCCGCCCGGACGCACTGGCGGCGGAGGAACCGCTGGAGATCCGGCTCGGCGGGCAGCCGCTCACCGTCACCATGCGCACGCCCGGGCAGGACTTCGACCTGGTGGCGGGCTTCCTGGTGGGCGAGGGGCTGGTGCACTCCGGGGACGACCTGGCCGCCCTGCGCTACTGCGCCGGGACGGACGCCGACGGCGCCAACACCTACAACGTCGTGGACGCGACCCTGCGCGGCACGGCCGCCGCCCTGCCGCTGTCGGCCCACCGCAACCTGCTCACCACCAGCGCCTGCGGCCTGTGCGGGCGGGACACCGTCGACGCCGTCCGCACCCATGTGCGCTGGCCGGTCGCCACCGACCCGCTCACGGTCGACCCCGCGCTGCTGTACGGCCTGCCGGACCGGCTGCGGGCCGCCCAGCGGACCTTCGACTCCACCGGCGGCCTGCACGCGGCCGGCCTCTTCGACGCGGCGAGCGGCGAACTGCTCTGCGCCCGCGAGGACGTCGGCCGGCACAACGCGGTCGACAAGGTGGTGGGCTGGGCACTGCGCGAGGGCCGGCTGCCGCTGACCGGGCACGTGCTGCTGGTCAGCGGCCGGGCCTCGTTCGAACTGACCCAGAAGGCCGCGCTGGCGGGCGTGCCGCTGCTCGCGGCGGTCTCCGCGCCCTCCTCGCTGGCGGTGGACCTGGCGGAGGAACTCGGCCTGACCCTGGTCGGCTTCCTGCGCGGCGAGAGCGCCAACGTCTACACCCGGGCCGACCGGATCTCCGCGGCCTGATCGCCGTGGGCGGATCGCCGTGGGCCGGGCGCGTCGGCGGGGCGCGTCGGCGGTCGGCGGCCCCGGCGGTCAGCTGTTGCGGCGGCGGAGCACCATCACCAGGATGATCACCACGGCGACCACCAGCACCAGGCCGATCACGGCGAAGATGATGCCGAGCGCCGAGCCGAAGAAGCCCTTCTTCTTTTTCTTCTTCTTGTCCTTGGCGGCCAGCTGGGTGCCGTGCACGGCGGCGGCCGGCGCCGGGGCGGCCTGCGCGGCGGCGGCCGGGGCACCGGGCGCGGCCTGGGCGGGGGCCTGGGCGACGGTGCTGACGGCGGCCGCGCGGGGCGCGGCCTGCGCGGGCGCGGCGGCCACGGCGGCACCGCCGAAGGCCAGGAGCGCGGACAGGACGAGGCTCGTCGCACGAGCACGCATGTGGGGACCCCCGATTCAGGTCCGGCCACGATGGCCGGGGACCGGCGCTCACTGTCCCACGTCACCACCGCCGCGCCTAGGTCCGCGCCCGCGGCGCGACCCGGTCACAACACCCCGGTCACCGAACCGGCACATCCCCCACCCCCGGCCGGACCGCTCACCACAGCCCGCCGCTCACCCCTCCGGAGCCGGGGCCGGGGCCGGGCCCGCGAGGACGACCACCACCCGCCGTTTCCCCCCTCCGGAGCCGGGGCCGGCCCTACGAGGACGACCACCACCCGCCACCCCTCCCCTGCCTCACCCCTCCGGGCCCAAGACCGAACCGGCGAGGACGACCACCACCCGCCACACCCTCCCCTCCCCCTCCCTCACCCCTCCGGGGCGGAGGCCGGGCCGGCGAGGGCGACGGCGACCAGGGTGCGGAGGGCGCAGGCGATCTGGCCGAGGGGCAGGGTGGCGTCGTCGGCGAAGAGTTCGACCAGCCAGCCGCCCGCGACGTTCTGCCCGCCGGCGGCGACCATGCCGCGGTAGCCGCTGACCACCAGCATGGCCTCCTCGGCCGGGTCGTTGCCCGCGGCGCCGGCCCGCAGGGCGAACGCACCGCCGCGGACGGCCCGCCGGGTCATCGGGTAGTGACGCAGGTCGAAGACCGCGTCGGGGGCCTCGATCTGGGCCCGCTGGGTCTCCGCGCGGGAGCTGCTGGGCCCGCTGGTCATCCGGTAGACGGCGTGCCGGGCGGTGCGCATCAGCTGCGAGCCGGGCGGCACGTACGAGACCCACCAGCCGACCGCGTCCAGCAGCCGGGCGGCGGTCTCGGCGACGACGGAGAGCTTGCCGATGGTGTCGGCGGGGTGGACGGAGCGGGCCTCGCCGTGGCGGTCGAGCGCGGCGAGCACGGCGGCGAGCAGCTGCCCGGGGTCGGCGCTGTGGGCGGCGCCGCGGAAGCGGCGGCGGTCGCCGGCGCCGGCCCGGCCGCCGCGGCCGCGCGCGTCGGCGCGGTGGTGGGGGTCGGCGGCGTCGGCGAGCAGCAGGGTGGGGTCGGGGCTGAAGCCGGGGCCGTGGCTTCGGCCGGCGACCACGGGGTGGGCGGCGCGGGCGGCCTTGGCGCGGTACTGGGCGGCGTCGGCGAGCCGGAACAGCCGGTCGGGGGTGGTGACCGGGCCGATCGAGTCGCCGGTGGAGGCGACCCCGCAGGCGACGCCCTCGCCCTCGGCGAGGGCGAGGGCCCGGGCGCAGAGCTCCTCGGCGACGGCGACCACCTCGTCGGCCTTCTGGCCCTCGGCGAGCAGGCAGAACTCGTCGCCGCCGAGCCGGGCGGCGAGACTGCCGGGCAGCTTGGCGGCGGCCAGCGACAGCTGGTGGGCGAATCGTTCCAGCAGCCGGTCGCCGACCTCGTGGCCGAGCTGGTCGTTGACCCGCTTGAGCCCGTTGACGTCGCAGACCACCAGCGAGACCACGGTGTTGTCGCGGTTGTGGGCCTCCAGCGCGCCCTCCAGCCGGGCGTCGACGGCCCGGCGGTTGGCGAGGCCGGTGAGCGGGTCGGTGAAGGCGAGCCTGCGCAGGTCGGCGAGGCGTTCGGTCTGGGCGAGGCCGGCCGAGATCTGGGCGGCCAGCAGGGTGGCGTAGTCGGCGTCGGCCTCGGTGAAGACGGGCATTCCGGCGGTGCGGGCCAGGTAGAGCTCGCCCCAGGCCTGCCCGTGCAGCACGATCGGCGCGACCAGGCAGCAGGCCCGGCCGCGGCGCCGCAGTCCGGCGGAGCGTTCCTGGCAGAACGCGCCGGCGCCCGGGTGCGCGTACCCGGCGTGCGGGGTCGAGCTCTCGGCGGTCTGGACCCACGCGCGCGGGAGCCCGCCGCTCGTCCAGCGCTCCTCCAGATAGGTGACGATCTCGGGGAAGTCCGCGACGGGGTACGACTCGTCCTCCGGCAGTTCCTCCTCGCCGGGTGCCAGCTCCCCGTGGTTGACCAGCACCCGCAGCCGCCCGGACTCGCGGTCCCAGACCGAGACGGCGGCCATGGTGGCGTCCAGCGCGGCGGTGGCCCGTACGGCGGCGGCGCGGACGGCGTCCAGCGGGGTCAGCGTGCCCGCCATGTCCTGGGCGAGCTCGACCACGGCGTGCAGTCGGGGGTCGGAGGTCGGGCCCTTCCGCCCCGCGGGCCGCCCTCCGTCACCGGGACGCTCGTCGCCGGGACGGTCGTCCTCGGCGTCGTGGTCGCGGCCGCGGGCCGTCATGGTCGCCTCTGTGCTCACCCGGCTCGCCTCGCTCCCTGTGCTCGGTCCTGCCGGGATCCCCGTGGCGCGGGCGGCGCACGTCGCACGCCCGGCGCGCAGCACGTCGCGGAACCACAGCCCTCCGGCCGCTTGCACCAAGACTATGGCGGTTTCGTTCGGTTATGCCCTGATTGCCGATATTGATCAGCCCGCCCCGACGGGTTTCAGCCGTTGCGCGTAGCTCTCGGCCACCGTGCCGCGCCCCGGGGTCGGGCCGGGCGCCTCCGGGGTCGCCCCGGCCTTCGGACGCGCGCGGGCGGTCCGTGGTTCAGGCGTTGGGCCGCCGCGACAGCAGCCACGGCTCGACCAGCCCGAGGCCGCGCACCGGGCGCCGCCACATCGGCTGCAGGTTGAAGCGGTGCCCGGCCTCGGGGCCCGGCACCGGCAGCCCGGGCTGGGCACCGGCCAGCGAGCCGAGCGCCTCGGACAGGCCCGGCCCGTCCAGGTCGGGCGGGGCGACGCTGCCGTTCTGCTCCAGCGCGGCCGCGAACTCGCCGTCGATCAGCACCGCGTCCTTGGGCGCGATCGAGGTGAGCCGGCTGGCCAGGTTGACCGTGGTGCCGAAGACGTCGCCCATCCGGGAGGTCACCGTGCCGAAGGCCATACCGACCCGCAGCGCGGGCATGGTGTCGTCCTCGGCCAGCACCTCGACCAGCCGCAGGGCGATCTCGGCGGCGGTGATCGGGTCCTCGGAGACGTAGAGAATCTCGTCGCCCAGGGTCTTGATGACCCGGCCGCCGCGGCCGGCGATCAGGTCGGAGCAGGTGTTCTCGAAGCTCTCGACGAGCTCGCCGAGCTCCTCCTCCTCCAGCCGGCGCGACAGCCGGGTGAAGCCGACCAGGTCGGCGAAGCCCACCGCGAGCCGGCCGCTGGTGATCTCGGTGTCCTCGGCGGCCTGCACCACCCGGCCGGTGACGGCGGCCAGCTGCCGTCGCCAGACGTACACCAGGAACTGCTCCAGCTCCGGCAGCAGCAGCTCGACCAGCGGGTACGCGACCTCGGCGCGGGTGAGGCCGGGCTCGACGGACTGGGTGAGGTTCTCCAGGAAGGTGTCCATCTGCCAGCCGGCCAGCCGGGCGGTGGTCTGCCCGGTGGAGCGGGCCACCTGGATCGCCATCGACTCGCTGAGCAGTCCGGACTCCACCAGGCCGGCGAGGCGGCGCAGCGCGATGACGTCCCCGTCGGTCAGCGCCCGGGACTGCCCGATGTCCGGGAATCCCATCGCGCGCCAGAAGCGGGTGGCCAGCTCCATCGGCACATCGGCGGCGCGCGCGGCCTGGTACGGGGTGTAGCGGCGGGGCGCGTCCAGGATCAGCCGCTCCAGGTCCAGCGCGACCGTCTGGTCGTCGGAACCCGCCTTGCCGCCGCTGCTGCCGTCCTCTGCCACCGGTCCGTCCCCGTGCGGTCGCCGCACTCGCCTCGTGTCCTGCCTGTCCGCGCCCGCACCCGGCGGGCAGTGGCGCGCCTCACACCGTCGCCAGGTGGAATGTTCGCACGGAATCGCGCAATCCGGGGCATCCGGCCGGGTCGGGGCCGGACGAGGACCCCGGTCCCCGCCGTCCGCGCGGACGGGCGGACCGGTGACCGGGCCGCCCGCCCGCCCGCCGCTCAGCGCGGTTCGGGCCGCACGTGCACCACGTCGCCGGCCCCCACGGCCTGCCGGGCGCCGTCGGCCGTACGGACCACCAGGCGGCCGTCCCCGTCGATCGCGACCGCCTCACCGGTCAGCTCGCGGTCGCCGGGCAGGAGCACCTTCACCGCCCGCCCGAGGGTGGTGCAGCGGTCGGCGTACGCGGGCAGCAGGCCGCTGGCGTGCGGGTCGCCGGCGGCGGCGGTCCACTCGGCGTACAGGCCGGCGAACTCGCGCAGCAGGGCCCGCAGCAGGATGGCCCGGTCGGTGACGGCGGCGCCGGCCAGCGCGAGCGAGGCGGCGGCGGGGACGGGCAGCTCGGACTCCCGCAGCGAGACGTTGATCCCCAGGCCGACGACCACCGCGCCACCGCTGAGCTCGGTGAGGATGCCGCCGATCTTGCGCTCCACGCCGTCGATCCCGACCTGGAGGTCGTTGGGCCACTTCAGGCCGACCTCGATCTCGCCCACCCGGCCGAGCGTGGACGCGGCCGCCACCCCGACCAGGATCGGCAGCCAGCCGTACCGCTCGACGGGCACCTCCTCGGGCCGCAGCAGCATCGACAGGAACAGTCCGGAACGGGCCGGGGCCGTCCACTGCCGCTCCAGCCGCCCGCGGCCGGCGCTCTGCGCCTCGGCCACCAGGACGGCGCCCTGCGCGGCGCCCTCCCGGGCGCGGGCGGCCAGGTCGCTGTTGGTGGAGCCGGTCTCCCGGACCACGTCCACGGAGGTCCAGAGCCCTCCCGGCACCACCAGGTCCCGGCGCAGCGGCCCGGCGTCCAGCGGCGGGCGGTCGAGGTCGGTCCAGGGCGAGGGCCCGGCCTGGCCGAAGCCACGCAGGCCGGACCGGCGGGGGGTGACGGACTCGGATTCGGTCATGAGAACGACCCTAGGGCCTGTCCCGCGGGCCGGCCCGCGGGCCCGGGTGGAGCCCCCGGACGGGCCTTCCAGGCCGTAGGCCGCCCAATCGTCCCGCAGAACGCGCGTTAACACACTGTGTCGCTGGCCATAACGGGAAACCCTCCGCGCTGGTTACGCTACCCAACGGTAGTTCGTAGCGCCGCCCTGCCCTCGTGCGCCGGTCCCGTTCCCGACCCGCGCGCCACCCGAACAGGACGCGGCACATGATCAGGGAGAGCCACCGGATGACCGAGGCGCCGTACGACCCCCACACCACCGCCGGCAAGCTCGCCGACCTGCGGCGCAGGATCGACGAGGCGGTGCACTCCGGCTCCGCCAAAGCCGTCGAGAAGCAGCACGCCAAGGGCAAGCTGACGGCGCGTGAGCGCGTGGCCGAGCTGCTCGACGAGGACTCCTTCGTGGAGTTCGACGAGTTCGCCCGGCACCGGTCGACCAATTTCGGCCAGGAGAAGAACCGCCCGTACGGTGACGGCGTGGTGACCGGCTACGGCACCATCGACGGCCGTCAGGTGGCCGTGTTCGCCCAGGACTTCACCGTGTTCGGCGGCTCCCTCGGCGAGGTGTTCGGCGAGAAGATCGTCAAGGTCATGGACTTCGCGCTGAAGACCGGCTGCCCGGTCATCGGCATCAACGACTCCGGCGGCGCCCGGATCCAGGAGGGCGTGGTCTCCCTCGGCCTGTACGGCGAGATCTTCCGCCGCAACGTGCACGCCTCCGGGGTGATCCCGCAGATCTCGCTGATCATGGGCCCCTGCGCGGGCGGCGCGGTCTACTCCCCGGCGATCACCGACTTCGTGGTGATGGCCGACCAGACCTCGCACATGTTCATCACCGGCCCGGACGTCATCAAGACGGTCACCGGCGAGGACGTCGGCATGGAGGAGCTGGGCGGCGCCCGGACCCACAACACCAAGTCCGGCAACGCGCACTACCTGGCCTCGGACGAGAAGGAGGCCGTGGAGTACGTCAAGAGCCTGCTGTCGTACCTGCCCTCCAACAACCTCTCGGACCCGCCGGCCTTCCCCGAGGAGGCGGACCTCACGGTCACCGACGAGGACCTCGAACTCGACACCATCGTGCCGGACTCGGCGAACCAGCCGTACGACATGCACAAGGTGATCGAGCACGTCCTCGACGACGGCGAGTTCCTGGAGACCCAGCCGCTGTACGCGGGCAACATCATCACCGGCTTCGGCCGGGTCGAGGGCCACGCGGTGGGCATCGTCGGCAACCAGCCGATGGACCTGGCCGGCTGCCTGGACATCGCCGCCAGCGAGAAGGCCGCCCGCTTCATCCGCACCTGCGACTCCTTCAACATCCCGGTGCTGACCTTCGTCGACGTGCCCGGCTTCCTGCCCGGCACCGAGCAGGAGTGGGACGGCATCATCCGCCGCGGCGCCAAGCTGATCTACGCCTACGCCGAGGCGACCGTCCCGCTGATCACCGTGATCACCCGCAAGGCCTTCGGCGGCGCGTACGACGTCATGGGCTCCAAGCACCTGGGCGCCGACCTCAACCTGGCCTGGCCGACCGCGCAGATCGCCGTGATGGGCGCGCAGGGCGCGGTCAACATCCTGCACCGGCGCGAGATCGCCGAGGCGCAGGCCGCCGGGGACGTCGACGCGAAGCGGGCCGAGCTGATCGCCTCGTACGAGGACACCCTGCTCAACCCGTATCTGGCCGCCGAGCGCGGCTACGTGGACGCGGTCATCGCGCCCAGCGAGACCCGCCGGCACATCGTGCGGGGCCTGCGGGCGCTGCGCGGCAAGCGCGAGGTGCTGCCGCCCAAGAAGCACGGAAACATCCCCCTGTAAGCGCCGCTGTAAGCGCCTCTCGCGAGAGGATTGAGCCATGGCCCCGATCCATGTGCTGCACGGGCAGCCGACCCCCGAGGAGCTGGCCACCGTCCTGGCGGTGGTCCAGTCCCGGGCCGCCGCCGCGCAGGCCGCCGCCGAGGCGTCCCGACGCGCCGGCGCCGGCCCGGCCACCCCGTGGAACGACCGCGCCCGCCGGCTGCGGCAGACGCCCCGCCCCGGCGTCGACGTCTGGCGCACCTCCGGCTGGGCCGGATAGCACCCGGGAGGGGAGGCCGGTCCGACCGGCCTCCCCTCCGCACGTCCCCGGGCCCCGCCCGGACCGCCCCGGGACCCCCGAACCACCCGGAACCTGAGTACGGGTACTCAGGCGGCCGGGCCCGGTCGCGGCGCACCCTGGAGACGTGCTCTGGTCAGACCCCCGCGACGAACCCTCGCCCGAGGCCCAGCAGATGCAGCAGCGGATGCAGCGGGCGGGCCGGGTGCTCGCCGCCATCATGCTGGTGGGCTCCGTCCTGCTCATGGTGAGCCGCTTCTTCACCTGAACGGCGGGCACCGCGACCCCCTACCCTGGTGGGCATGACCGCGCGCCGCACCCTCGTCCTCGCTTCCGCCTCCCCCGCCCGCCTCGGGCTGCTGCGTCAGGCGGGCCTCGACCCGCGCGTGGTGGTCAGCGGCGTCGACGAGGACGCGATCACCGCCGCCACCCCCGCCGAGCTCGCGCTCGTCCTCGCCGAGGCCAAGGCCAAGGCGGTCGCCGCCGAGCTGACCGGCGGCGAGCTGGTGATCGGCTGCGACTCCGTGCTGGAGCTGGACGGGCAGGCGCTCGGCAAGCCGGCCGACGCCGAGGAGGCGCTGGCCCGCTGGCAGGCGATGCGCGGACGCGCGGGCGTGCTGCGCACCGGCCACTGCGTGATCGACACCGTGACCGGTGAGCAGTCCTCGGCGACCGCCTCCACCACCGTGCGCTTCGGCACCCCGGACGACGCCGAGATCGCCGCCTACATCGCCACCGGCGAGCCGCTCCACGTGGCGGGCGCCTTCACCCTGGACGGGCGCTCGGCACCGTTCGTGGACGGCATCGAGGGCGACCACGGCAACGTCATCGGCCTGTCCCTGCCGCTGCTGCGCTCCCTGCTCGCCGAGCTGGACGTCCGCATCACCGACCTCTGGGTCTGACCGCCCTCCCCCTCCCCCGAGCCGACGGCCCGTCAGGGGTTCCGGCGGCGCCCGGGCCTCCCCCCGGTGACCCCGCCCCGCTACGCTGACCGGATTTCCGCGGGGAGGGCTCATGACGGACGGTCTGCTCAACGTACTGCTCGGTCTGGTGGCCAGTGCCATCAGCGCCGCTCTCGGCTGGCTCGCGCAGAACCTGCGGCGCCGGCGCCGGCTGGAGCGGGTCCGCGCGTTCTTCGGCCTGCCGGCCGGCACCGAGTGCCTGCTGGTGGTGAACCGGCACGCCGGCGCGTCCAGTTCGAAGAGCGTCTCCCGCGACGACGTCTTCGCGCTGATGGAGCTGGCCGCCCTGGTGAAGGAGTGCGGCGCGCAGGCCGAGCTGGTCGCGCACGACGAGGTGCGTCAGGGCCTCGGCCACAAGGCCGAGTTCTGCCTCGGCGGGCCGACCAGCAACGAACGCACCGCCGCCCACCTGGCCTCCTGGCTGCCGGGCGTCACCATGACCGCGGACGTGTCCGGGCCGGTCCCCGTGCTGGTCACCTCGGTCGGCGGCAAGGAGTTCACGTACGAGCACGCCGCCGCGGCCTCCGGCGGGCAGGCGTACGCGCTGCTCGCCCGGCTCCACCCGCAGGAGGGCGGGCGCCCGGCCTTCCTGATAGCCGGGCAGACGGCGGTCTCCAACCACGCGGCCGTCCGCTACCTCACCGCGCACCACGACCGCCTCGCCCGCCGGCGCGGCAGCTTCGCCCTGGTGCTGAAGGTGGTCAACCCCAAGGCCTACGGCCCCGACGTGGTCGAGGTGGCCGCCGACGTCACCGCCGACGCCTTCGAGCGGCCGTCGACGCCCGCGGACTGAACCGCGCCCGGACCGCCCCCACGACACCCTGGACGGGACCTCGACACCGTCCCGCGACACCCGGGACCGGACCGCGGCGCCGAACGTGTGGCCAAGGCCACCGCCCCGCCACGCCGCCGCGCTACCCTCCGCTACCATCCCCCGCTCCCGGGTGGTACCGGGCACCACCTGCGAGGACGTCCGGAGGGGGGCGCGCGGGACCGCTCCGCGCATCACCCTCCGTGTGGGATAGTTCACAACGTGGGGCTACTCGCCGGTACCGCCCAGAAATCCATAAACTCGTCGAGGTTCAAGAAGGGAGCCACAGTGCGCAAGGTGCTCATCGCCAACCGCGGAGAAATCGCCGTCCGCGTCGCCAGGGCCTGCTCGGACGCCGGAATCGCCAGCGTCGCCGTCTACGCCGAGCCGGACCGGGACGCGCTGCACGTCCGCGTGGCCGACGAGGCTTACGCGCTGGGCGGCGACACCCCCGGCACCAGCTACCTGGACATCGCCAAGGTGCTGCAGGCCGCCGCCGACTCGGGCGCGGACGCCGTCCACCCCGGCTACGGCTTCCTGTCGGAGAACGCCGACTTCGCCCAGGCCGTCATCGACGCGGGTCTGACCTGGATCGGCCCGCCGCCGCAGGCCATCCGCGACCTCGGCGACAAGGTCACCGCCCGGCACGTGGCGCAGCGCGCCGGTGCCCCGCTGGTGGCCGGTACCCCGGACCCGGTCTCGGGTGCCGACGAGGTCGTCGTCTTCGCGCAGGAGCACGGCCTGCCGGTCGCCATCAAGGCGGCCTTCGGCGGTGGCGGCCGCGGCCTGAAGGTCGCCCGCACCCTGGAGGAGATCCCGGAGCTGTACGAGTCCGCGGTGCGCGAGGCGGTCGCCGCCTTCGGCCGCGGCGAGTGCTTCGTCGAGCGCTACCTGGACAACCCGCGCCACGTGGAGACCCAGTGCCTCGCCGACAAGCACGGCAACGTGGTGGTCGTCTCCACCCGTGACTGCTCGCTGCAGCGCCGCCACCAGAAGCTGGTCGAGGAGGCGCCCGCGCCGTTCCTGACCGCCGAGCAGAACGCGGAGCTGTACCGCGCCTCCAAGGCCATCCTCAAGGAGGCGGGCTACGAGGGCGCCGGCACCTGCGAGTTCCTGGTGGCGCTGGACGGCACGATCTCCTTCCTGGAGGTCAACACCCGTCTGCAGGTCGAGCACCCGGTGACCGAGGAGGTCACCGGCATCGACCTGGTCCGCGAGATGTTCCGGATCGCCGACGGCGAGGAACTGGGCTACGGCGACCCGGAGGTGCGCGGTCACTCCTTCGAGTTCCGCATCAACGGCGAGGACCCGGGCCGCAACTTCCTGCCGGCGCCCGGCACCGTCACGCTGTTCGCCCCGCCGTCCGGCCCGGGCGTGCGCCTGGACTCGGGCGTCGAGACCGGTTCGGTGATCGGCCCGGCCTGGGACTCCCTGCTGGCCAAGCTGATCGTCACCGGCACCACCCGCAAGCAGGCCCTGCAGCGGGCCCGCCGCGCGCTGGCCGAGTTCAAGGTGGAGGGCATGGCCACCGCCATCCCGTTCCACCAGGCGGTCGTGGCCGACCCGGCGTTCGCGCCGGAGGTGCACGGCAGCGACGAGCCGTTCAAGGTCTTCACCCGCTGGATCGAGACCGAGTTCAACAACACCATCCCGGCGTTCTCCGGTGCGGCCGGCGAGGCCGAGGAGGCCGAGGGCCGCGAGACCGTGGTGGTCGAGGTCGGCGGCAAGCGGATCGAGGTCTCGCTGCCGTCCTCGCTCGGCGTGTCGGCCGCCCCGGCGGCCGGTGCGGCCGGCGCCGCCAAGGCCAAGCGCCGGGTGGGTGCCAAGAAGGCCGGTTCGGCGGTCAGCGGTGACACCCTGGCCTCGCCGATGCAGGGCACCATCGTCAAGGTCGCCGTCGAGGAGGGCCAGGTCGTCGCCGAGGGCGAGCTGATCGTCGTCCTGGAGGCGATGAAGATGGAGCAGCCGCTGAACGCGCACAAGGCGGGCACGGTCGTCGGCCTCAAGGCCGAGGTCGGCGCCAGCGTCAGCAGCGGCGCCGCGCTCTGCGAGATCAAGGACTGACGTTCACGTCCCGACAGCCGGTCCGTACACCCCCCGGGGTGTGCGGACCGGTTGCGTTTCACGCCCGCCGTCCGTGCGGCCGCCGGCCGCCCCTCGGGCCCTAGCGGCCGCGCGGCAGGCCCAGCTCCGCCAGCCGGCCCGGCATCGGGCCGCCGGGGCCGGCGTGGGCACCCGGACGGCGCTGGCCGGGCAGCGGGGCCCCGGGCGGCAACGCGGCGACGCGGCGGGGGCCGGGCTGGGTCTGGTGGACGGGCCCGCTGCCGGTGCCGTGCACGGGGGTGTCACCGGCCGGGCCGAGCGGCGCCAGGTCGATCTGCACCCCGCAGTCGGCGAGCGCGTCCAGCTCACGGGCGGTCGGGTCCTCGGCGGTGGCGTGCTCGTCGGTGACCAGCCGGGTGATCGCCTCGGTCGGCACGGTCTGGAACATGGTGTCCGCGCCGAGCTTGGTGTGGTCGGCGAGGACGATGACCTCGGCGGCCGACTGCACCAGAGCCCGGTCCACGCTCGCGGAGAGCATGTTCGTGGTCGACAGGCCGCGCTCGGCCGTCAGCCCGCTGCCGGAGATGAACGCCTTGCACACCCGCAGCCCGTGCAGCGACTGCTCGGCGCCGCTGCCGACCAGGGCGTAGTTGGAGCCGCGCAGGGTGCCGCCGGTCATCACCACCTCCACCCGGTTGGCGTGCGCCAGCGCCTGGGCGACCAGCAGCGAGTTGGTGACCACGGTCAGGCCGGGCACCCGGGCGAGCCGGCGGGCCAGCTCCTGGGTGGTGGTGCCGGCGCCCACCACGACGGCGTCGCCCTCCTCCACCAGGCCGGCGGCGAGGTCGGCGATGGCGCTCTTCTCGGCCGCGGCGAGGTGGGTCTTCTGCGGGTAGCCGGGTTCGCGGCTGAAGCCGCCGGGGAGCACCGCGCCGCCGTGCCGGCGGTCGAGGAGCCCTTCTGCCTCCAGGGCCCGTACGTCGCGGCGCACGGTCACTTCGGAGGTCTGGACGACGCGGGCCAGTTCGCGGAGCGACACGGCTCCGTTGGCGCGCACCATTTCGAGGATCAACTGGCGACGTTCTGCAGCAAACACAGAACCGACGGTAACCCGCGTGACCGTCTGCTTTCAGGCGTTTGCAGCTGGTAGCCGGAATTGCTCACCCCGGGGCGGCGCATGACCGTACAATACGCGCCGTCAGCAAACCGGAACTGCGCCCGCCGTCCGGGTGATGCCCCCTGCCGCGCGAAGGGCGGCCACCGTACGGCAGCCGCCCTCAACTGTGCGCCCGAGGCTCAGGATTCGCCCTCGGCCCGCTTGCGGATGTGCAGCTGCCGGGCGGCCTCGGCGGTCGAACCGGAGACCGAGGGGTAGACGGTGAAGGCGCTGGCCACCTGTTCGACCGTCAGATTCGCGTCCACCGCGAGCGAGATCGGGTGGATCAGCTCGCTGGCGCGCGGCGCCACCACCACGCCGCCGACCACGATGCCGGTGCCCGGGCGGCAGAACAGCTTCACGAAGCCGTCCCGGATGCCCTGCATCTTGGCGCGCGGGTTGCCGCGCAGCGGGAGCTTGACCTCGACGGCGTCCATCTTGCCGCACTTCACGTCGGCCGCGGTGTAGCCGACGGTGGCGATCTCCGGGTCGGTGAAGACGTTGGAGGCGACGGTCTTCAGGTTCAGCGGCTGCACCGCGTCGCCCAGCGCGTGGTACATCGCGATCCGGCCCTGCATGGCCGCGACCGAGGCGAGCATGAAGACACCCGTGCAGTCGCCGGCCGCGTACACGCCGGGGGCGGTGGTGCGGGAGACCCGGTCGACCTGGATCTGGCCCCAGTCGTTGAGCTTGACCCCGGCCTCCTCCAGGCCCATGTCGGCGGTGTTGGGGATCGAGCCGACCGCCATCAGGCAGTGGCTGCCCTCGATCACCGTGCCGTCGGAGAGGGTGACCTCGACCCGGTCGCCGATCCTCTTGGCGCTCTCGGCGCGGGAGCGGCCCATCACGTTCATGCCGCGGCGACGGAAGACCTCCTCCAGCACCTCGGCGGCGTCCGGGTCCTCGCCGGGCAGCACCCGGTCACGGCTGGAGACCAGGGTGACCTTGGAGCCGATCGCCTGGTACGCGCCGGCGAACTCGGCGCCGGTGACGCCGGAGCCGACCACGATCAGCTCGGTGGGCAGCTCGTCCAGGTCGTACACCTGGGTCCAGGTGAGGATCCGCTCGCCGTCCGGCTGGGCGTCGGGCAGCTCGCGCGGGTGGGCGCCGGTGGCGATCAGCACGGCGTCGGCGCGCAGCGCCTGGACGGTGCCGTCGGGGGCCTCGACCAGCACCTCGCGGGAGCCGTCCACGGCCTGCCCGCCGGCGCCGAGGCGGCCCTTGCCGCGCAGCACGGTGACGCCGGCCCGGGTCACCGACTGGGTGATGTCGTGGGACTGCGCGATCGCCAGCCGCTTGACGCGTCGGTTGACCTTGCCGAGGTCGACGCCGACCACCCGGGCCGGGCTGTCGATGTGCGGGGTGTCGTCGGCGACGATGATGCCCAGCTCCTCGTACGAGCTGTCGAAGGTGGTCATCACCTCCGCGGTGGCGATGAGCGTCTTCGACGGCACGCAGTCCGTGAGCACCGCCGATCCGCCCAGACCGTCGCGGTCGACGACGGTCACCTCCGCGCCGAGCTGGGAGGCGACCAGCGCCGCCTCGTAGCCGCCGGGTCCGCCACCGATGATCACGATCCGAGTCACGTCCACCATTGTCCCGCACGCCCGGCCCACCGCCACGCCGGGGTCGGCGCTCACCGCGCGGGCGGCGGACGGCCCGCGCGCCCCCCGCCGATCCGGGGACGGATTAGGCTGACCCCCATGCCCTTCTACGCCGCGTATGCCACCAACCTCGATGCCCGGCAGATGACCCGCCGCGCCCCGCACTCCCCGCTGCGCGGCTCCGGCTGGCTGGACGGCTGGCGGCTCACCTTCGGCGGTGAACAGCTGGGCTGGGAGGGCTCGCTGGCGACCGTGGTCGAGGACGAGAAGGAGCGGACCTTCGTCACGCTCTACGACGTCGCGCCGATGGACGAGGAGGGCCTGGACCGCTGGGAGGGCGTCCAGCTCGGCATATACCGCAAGATCAAGCTGCGCGCGCAGACCCTGGACGGCTCGATCCCGGTCTGGACGTACGTGCTCAACGACTACGAGGGCGGTCTGCCCGCCGCCCGGTACCTGGGCCTGATCGCGGACGCCGCGGAGAGCGCGGGCGCGCCGGACGACTACGTGCTGGACCTGCGCCGCCGTCCGTGCTGATCCGGCGCGGCGCGCCCGTACGGCCCCGACGGCGGCGGCGCGCACCCGCGACCACGTCCGCGCAGGCGCGCCCGTACGGCTGCGACACGCTTGGAGCTCCGTACGGCCGGACGGTCGGAAACCGGCCTCCGGCCTGTGGCTTTGGGGCATCCGGGTAACGATTGGCACGTCGCACCCGGATTTTCTACGCGCGTAGCCATTTCCCGTCTATCCTCGGTGCTGTGAACGCATCTCCTCAGTCGGTCGTCTCCGCCGACCCCTACGCCGCCGCCCAGGCCGCCGCCGAGCGCCTGCGCGAGCTGACCGGTGCCGAGCGCCACGACGTCGCCCTGGTGATGGGCTCCGGCTGGGTGCCGGCGGCCGACGCCCTCGGCGAGACCGTGGCGGAGTTCCCGGTCACCGACCTGCCGGGCTTCCCCGCCCCCGCCGTCGCCGGCCACGCCGGCACGATCCGCTCGGTGAAGATCGGCGAGAAGCGCGCCCTGATCTTCCTGGGCCGCAACCACTACTACGAGGGCCACGGCGTGGCCACCGTGGTCCACGGCGTGCGCACCGCCGCCGCCGCGGGCTGCGGGATCATCGTGCTGACCAACGGCTGCGGCGGCCTGCGCCAGGGCTGGACCCCGGGCCAGCCGGTCCTGATCAGCGACCACATCAACCTGACCGCCGACTCCCCGATCGTCGGCGCCAACTTCGTCGACCTCACCGACCTCTACTCCAAGCGCCTGCGCGAGCTGTGCCGCGAGGTCGACCCGACCCTCGACGAGGCCGTGTACGTGCAGTTCCGCGGCCCGCACTACGAGACCCCGGCCGAGGTCAACATGGCCCGGGTGATCGGCGGCGAGCTGGTCGGCATGTCCACCACCCTGGAGGCCATCGCCGCCCGCGAGGCCGGCTCCGAGGTGCTCGGCATCTCCCTGGTCACCAACCTGGCCGCCGGCATGACCGGCGAGCCGCTCAACCACGCCGAGGTGCTGGAGGCCGGCAAGGCCTCCGCCGAGCGCATGGGCGCCCTGCTGGCGAAGGTCCTGGAAAGGATCTGAGCCTCGACGGCGCGTGCACGACGGGGTCCCCGGCCGGCTGTGATCCGCTGATCGCACCCGCCCGCGGGCCCCGTCCGCGTGCCCACCCCTCGACCTGACGGACGCACCCTCCGGCCGACAACCGACGCACTCCCCGATGGAGCTGGCAGCCATGACGCAGGCAACCACCACCGACCTCCTCGCCCGGGCCCGGGCCTGGCTGGCCGAGGACCCCGACCCGCAGACCCGCGAGGAGCTCGCCGCGCTGCTGGCGCAGGCCGAGGGCCCCGACGCCGAGTCCACCGGCCGCCTCGCCTGGTCCCAGCTCGCCGAGCGTTTCGCCGACCGCCTCCAGTTCGGCACCGCCGGCCTGCGCGGCGAGCTCGGCGCCGGCCCGATGCGGATGAACCGCGCCGTGGTGATCCGGGCCGCCGCCGGCCTGGTCGCGTACGTCCGCAAGCAGGGCCTCGGCGACCTCGTGGTGATCGGCTACGACGCCCGCCACAAGTCGTACGACTTCGCCCGGGACACCGCCGCCGTGGTGGTCGGCGCCGGCCTGCGCGCCGCCCTGCTGCCGCGCGCGCTGCCGACCCCGGTGCTCGCCTTCACGGTCCGCCACCTCGGCGCCGCCGCCGGCGTCACCGTCACCGCCAGCCACAACCCGCCGCAGGACAACGGCTACAAGGTCTACCTGGGCGACGGCTCGCAGATCGTCCCGCCGGCCGACGCCGGGATCGCCGCCGAGATCGACGCGGTGGCCTCGCTCGCCGACGTCCCGCTGGCCGAGGACGGCTGGGAGGTGCTCGGCGAGGACGTGGTCGAGGCCTACCTGGAGCGCGCCGTCACCATCGTCGACCCGCACACCCCGCGCGACCTGGACGTCGTCTACACCCCGATGCACGGCGTCGGCCGGGACGTACTGGTCGCCGCGATGCGCAAGGCCGGCTTCCCCGCCCCCACCGTGGTCGCCGAGCAGGCCGAGCCGGACCCGGACTTCCCGACCGTGGCCTTCCCCAACCCGGAGGAGCCGGGGGCGATGGACCTCGCCTTCCGCACCGCCGCCTCGGTCGGCCCGGACATCATCATCGCCAACGACCCGGACGCCGACCGCTGCGCGGTGGCCGTGCCGGACGACGGCGGCTGGCGGATGCTGCGCGGCGACGACGTGGGCGCGCTGCTCGGCGAGGCCCTGGTCGCCAAGAAGGCCACCGGCACCTTCGCCACCACCATCGTCTCCTCCACCCTGCTCGGCCGGATCGCCGCCGCCGCGGGCCTGGGCTACGCCGAGACGCTGACCGGCTTCAAGTGGATCTCCCGCGCCGACGGCCTGCGCTACGGCTACGAGGAGGCGCTCGGCTACTGCGTCGACCCGCAGGGCGTACGCGACAAGGACGGCATCACCGCCGCCCTGCTGGTCGCCGAGCTGGCCGCCACCCTCAAGCAGTCCGGCCGTACGCTCACCGACCTGCTGGACGACCTGGCGCTGGAGCACGGCCTGCACGCCACCGACCAGCTCTCCGTCCGGGTGCAGGACCTCTCCCTGATCTCCGACGCCATGCGCCGGCTGCGCGAGGTGCCGCCGGGCGAGCTCGCCGGGCTGAAGGTCACCCGGGCCGACGACCTGACCGCCGGCTCGGCCGACCTGCCGCCCACCGACGGGCTGCGCTACTACCTGGCCGGCGAGGCGGTCCGCTCGGCGCGGATCGTGGTCCGCCCGTCCGGGACGGAGCCCAAGCTGAAGTGCTACCTGGAGGTCGTCCTCCCGGTCGCCACCGCCGCCGACCTGGCCGGCGCCCGGCAGCGGGCCGCCGAGCTGCTCGCCGCGGTCAAGCGCGACCTGGCGGCGGCCGCGGGCATCGAGGCCTGAGCCGCCCACCGACCGAAGGGGGCCCCGCCGATTCCGGCGGGGCCCCCTTCGGTGCGTCCCGGTGGCCCGGGGCGTCCGCTTCCGTACGTCCGCGCGGCTCAGGAGGCGATGACCGCGATCAGCGCGATCAGGCCGGCCACGGTCGGCGCGATGATCCACCAGCACCAGCGGACCTGCACCGGCCCGCTCGCCTCCGGCCGCCCGGCGTTGCGCTCGGCGAGCTCCTGGAGCACCCCGACCACCTGGTCGGACCAGGCCCGGTTGGGGTCCGGCGAGCCCTCGACCACCGGCAGCGTCGGCCGCCCGAAGGTCGTCCCCAGGCGGGAGGCGTGCTGCTCGCGCCCGCCGCGCTCCTGGATCCGGCCGGCCCGCTTGCGCTGGCGCAGCGAGACCGGCACCGCCCACACCTGGTACTTCTTGCCGCCGGCCAGCAGCTCCACCGAGTAGCCGGCCCGCAGCGCGTCCACCGACGCCCAGGGCGCCACGACGGTGCGCAGCGGGTTGCGCACCACCAGCCGCCGGTCGTTGGCCAGCACCGCCGGCCGCAGCGTGTACGCGATCACCGGGAAGACGAACACCGGCACCGCGGCCAGCGACACCCACGGGGTCTTCCCGCTGCCGTTCAGCACGGCGTCGCCGATCAGCCACCCGGCCACGGCCAGCAGCAGCACGCCGGAGATCACGCCGGGAATGGAGCGGTACACGCGGTCCGCGTACACCGGCTCGCCATCAGGGGCGGCGGAACCCTGGTGGGGCGCGCCGTCGGAATCGGTCATGCCCACGATTCTGCCGCATGGCCCCCACGATCTACAGGGCCACGGCCGCCCGGCGGGGCGCCGGGGGCTGCGGGGACCGGGCCGGCGGGGGCGCGGTGGCAGCCGGCGCGGGGTTGCTGCGGCGGCCGACGCGGGTCCCGGGCCACATCTCGGTCCGGCATCGAAAAGGCGGGATCCGTAGCCGATGGCTACGCGCGTAGATATGCTGGTCTGGTGACTATGTCCACTCTTGCAGCCAACGCCCCCAACGCTGCGGGTAGCGGTCTCCAGGACGTCGCGGCGTCCGAGGCCTCGCTCCGCCGATTCCTGCACGGCCTGCCCGGCGTCGACCAGGTCGGCCTGGAGGCGCGTGCCGCCACCCTCGGCACCCGCTCGATCAAGACCACGGCCAAGGCGTACGCCATCGACCTGGCCATCTCGATGATCGACCTGACCACGCTGGAGGGCGCGGACACGGTCGGCAAGGTGCGCGCCCTGTGCACCAAGGGCAGGACCCCCGACCCCACCGACCCGACCACCCCCCGCGTGGCCGCCATCTGTGTCTACCCGGACATGGTCGCGACCGCGAAGGCGGCCCTCGCGGGCACCGCCATCCAGGTCGCCTCCGTCGCCACCGCCTTCCCGGCCGGCCGCGCGGCCCTCCCGGTCAAGCTCGCGGACACCGCCGACGCGGTCGCCGCCGGCGCCGACGAGATCGACATGGTCATCGACCGGGGCGCCTTCCTCTCCGGCCGGTACCTGGACGTCTACAACGAGATCGTCGCCGTCAAGGAGGCGTGCAAGCGCGCCGACGGCAGCTACGCCCACCTCAAGGTGATCTTCGAGACCGGCGAGCTGCAGACGTACGACAACGTGCGCCGCGTCTCCTGGCTGGCGATGCTGGCCGGCGCGGACTTCATCAAGACCTCCACCGGCAAGGTCGCCGTCAACGCGACCCCGCCGGTCACCCTGCTGATGCTGGAGGCCGTCCGCGACTTCCGGGAGCAGACTGGAGTCCAGGTCGGTGTGAAGCCCGCCGGCGGCATCAAGACCACCAAGGACGCCATGAAGTACCTGGTCATGGTGAACGAGACCCTCGGTGACGACTGGCTCACCCCGCACTGGTTCCGCTTCGGCGCCTCCAGCCTGCTCAACGACCTGCTGATGCAGCGTCAGAAGCTGACCACCGGCCGGTACTCCGGTCCCGACTACGTGACGGTGGACTGAGAATCATGGCCAAGAACAAGAAGATCGAGGAACCCGTCGACGTGAAGCCGAGCGGCGGTCTGTTCGAGTACGCGCCGGCCCCCGAGTCCCCCGCCGCGGCCGGCGACATCGCCACCTCCTACGGGCACTTCATCGGCGGCGAGTTCGTCGACTCCTCCGGCAGCGAGGCCCTGAAGACGGTCAACCCGGCCACCGAGCAGGTGCTCGCCGAGTTCGCCCAGGGCACCGACGAGGACGTCGACCGCGCCGTCGCCGCCGCCCGCAAGGCCTTCGCCGACTGGTCGGCGCTGCCGGGCAGCGAGCGCGCCAAGTACCTGTTCCGGATCGCCCGGATCGTCCAGGAGCGCAGCCGCGAGCTGGCCGTGCTGGAGTCGATCGACAACGGCAAGCCGATCCGCGAGACCCGCGACTTCGACATCCCGACCGTCGCCGCGTGGTTCTTCTACTACGCGGGCTGGGCCGACAAGCTGGACTACGCGGGCTTCGGCCCCAACCCGCGCCCGGTGGGCGTGGTCGGCCAGGTCATCCCGTGGAACTTCCCGCTGATGATGCTGGCGTGGAAGATCGCCCCGGCGCTGGCCACCGGCAACACGGTCGTCCTCAAGCCGGCCGAGACCACCCCGCTGACCGCGCTGCGCTTCGCCGACATCTGCCGCCAGGCGGGTCTGCCGAAGGGCGTCGTCAACATCATCACCGGTGACGGCCGCACCGGCGCCGCGCTCACCGCGCACCCGGACGTCAACAAGGTCGCCTTCACCGGCTCCACCCCGGTCGGCCGCGCGATCGCCCGGCAGGTGGCCGGCACCCGCAAGAAGCTGTCGCTGGAGCTGGGCGGCAAGGCCGCCAACATCGTCTTCGACGACGCGCCGATCGACCAGGCGGTCGAGGGCATCGTCAACGGCATCTTCTTCAACCAGGGCCACGTCTGCTGCGCGGGCTCGCGCCTGCTGGTCCAGGAGTCGGTGCAGGACGAGCTGCTGGACGCCCTCAAGCGCCGGATGTCCACCCTGCGCGTCGGCGACCCGCTGGACAAGAACACCGACATCGGCGCCATCAACTCGGCGGCCCAGCTGGCCCGGATCACCGAGCTGACCGACGCCGGCGAGGCCGAGGGCGCCGACCGCTGGTCGCCCGCCTGCGAGCTGCCCGGCACCGGTTTCTGGTTCAAGCCGACCATCTTCACCGGCGTCAGCCAGGCCCACCGGATCGCCCAGGAGGAGATCTTCGGCCCGGTGCTCTCGGTGCTGACCTTCCGCACCCCCGCCGAGGCGGTCGAGAAGGCCAACAACACCCCGTACGGCCTCTCCGCCGGCATCTGGACGGAGAAGGGCTCGCGCATCCTGTGGACCGCGAGCCGGCTCAAGGCCGGTGTCGTCTGGGCCAACACCTTCAACAAGTTCGACCCCGCCTCGCCGTTCGGCGGGTACAAGGAGTCGGGTTACGGCCGCGAGGGTGGCCGCCACGGTCTGGAGCCCTACCTGAATGTCGAGGCCCGAGATGTCTGAGACCACCATCGCGCGTCTTGACGTCCTCAAGACCTACAAGCTGTACGTGGGCGGGAAGTTCCCGCGCTCCGAGAGCGGGCGGGTGTACGAGGTGACCGACTCCAAGGGCCAGTGGCTCGCCAACGCCCCGCTCGGCACCCGCAAGGACGCCCGTGACGCCGTCGTGGCCGCCCGCGCGGCCGTGAAGGGCTGGGCCGGCACCACCGCGTACAACCGCGGCCAGGTGCTGTACCGCGTCGCCGAGATGCTCCAGGGCCGGCGCGAGCAGTTCGCCGCCGAGGTCGCGCTCTCCGAGGGCGTCGGCCCGAAGAAGGCCGCCGCCCTGGTCGACGCCGCGATCGACCGCTGGGTCTGGTACGCCGGCTGGACCGACAAGGTCGCCCAGATCGCGGGCGGCGCCAACCCCGTCGCCGGCCCGTACTTCAACCTCTCCACCCCGGAGCCCACCGGCGTGGTCGGGATCGTCGCCCCGCAGGCCGGGTACGGGCACTCGCTGCTCGGCCTGGTCTCGGTGATCGCCCCCGCCGTCGCCACCGGCAACACCGTGGTGGTCGCGGCCGCCGCCGACGCGCCGCTGCCGGCGCTGTCGCTCGGCGAGGTGCTGGCCACCTCCGACGTCCCCGGCGGGGTCGTCAACGTCCTGTCCGGCCGCACCGCCGACATCGCCCCCACCCTGGCCTCGCACCAGGACGTCAACGCCGTGGACCTCACCGGGGCCATCGCGGCGGACGGTCCCGGCGCGGCGCCCTCGCTGGAGGCGCTCGCCGCGGATACCCTGAAGCGAGTGGTCAGGCCCGCGCTCGACCCGTTCGCCCAGGACTGGACCCGGGCGCCCGGAACGGACCGGCTACTCTCGTTCCTGGAGACCAAGACGGTCTGGCACCCGATGGGTATCTGACCTCCCGGTCCCCCGCCGCCCGGCCCGCCGGGTGACAACTCCACAGACTGGCCGTCCCCAGTGCCCTCACCCCCCCAGGGCCCGGACGGTCGATGACGGACCCGCGCCTCTCCCCCCCCTGGCGCGGGTCCGTCGACCTTCGGCGCCCGTGCCGCGCTCCCGACGTCGACTTTCGTCGCCCCGGCTTCCGCCTTTCGGCGCTCCCGCCGCCGCGCGGGCCCGACGAGAATCGTCCACAGGAACGACCGAGGGGGAGACGGGCGACGTGGGCGAGATCGTGGGCGAGCTGATGGCACTGTTCGCGGACGGGTTCGTCCGCAGGCTGGCGGTCGCCCGGGCCCGCCGCCGCTTCGAGGCCGGCCGGCCCGTGCGGATCCGCTGCTCGGCCCGCTCACGGCGGCCCGGCTGGCCGCGGCGGACGTACGCCAACGGCGCCCTGCGCATCACACCCGGGGCCGCCACCGTGACCTTCGGCTCACGTGTCCTCGGCCACACCCCGCTCGCCGTCGGCGGCACCTTCCAGGACCCCGAGCCCGACGACTGGTACGACCAGGACTGGGGCTCCACCGCCTACCTGCCGCCCGACGGGGGCCACCCGGTCCACCTCCAGGTCGACAGCCGGCACCTCCCGCTGCTCCACCTCGCCCTGGCCGGCGCCCCGGTGGAGCAGGAAGTCACGTCCTGACGGTTTCGGCATCGCGCCCCGATGCGTCAGACTGGTGTCCCGTGAGTGACTCCCCGCTGAACCCTGAGTCGATGACCCGTGCCCGGGTGGTCCTGCTGTCCGGCCCCTCCGGATCGGGGAAGTCCTCGCTGGCCCAGGCCAGCGGTCTGCCGGTGCTCCAGCTCGACGACTTCTACAAGGACGGCGACGACCCCACGCTGCCCCGGCTGCCCGACGGCGCCGTGGACTGGGACTCCCCGCTGGCCTGGCACGGCGACCAGGCCGTGGCCGCCATCCGGGAGCTGCACGAGCGCGGCCGCGCGATGGTCCCGGTGTACTCGATCCCCGACAACGGCCGGATCGACACCCGCGAGCTGGACCTCGCCGGCGCCCCCGCGTTCATCGCCGAGGGCATCTTCGCCGCCGAGATCACCTCCCGCTGCGCCGAGGAGGGCCTGCTCGGCGACGCGATCTGCCTGCGCAACCGCCCCACCACCACCGCCTGGCGCCGGCTGCGCCGCGATGTGCGCGAGGGCCGCAAGTCGCTGCCCGTCCTGCTGCGCCGGGGCTGGCGGCTGATGCGCGCCGAGCGCGGCATCGTCGGCCGGCAGGTCCGGCTCGGCGCCCACCCGTGCGGCGGGCCGGA
>NZ_JBSGFD010000061.1:0-44179 GCF_053603215.1 Kitasatospora sp. NPDC004240
CCTGGCGATGGTCAGCCTGCTGGCCTTCCAGGCGAACGGCGCGCAGGAGCGCGCGGGCGGCCCCCGGCCGAGCGCCGCCGCCGGCTCCGCCTCCGAGGGCCCGGCCACCACCACGGCCCCGGCCGCCCCGGCCACCCCGACCGTGCCGCCGCTGCCCGCCAACTCCGGCACCGGCCTGCGGGTGGTGTACTCGGCCGGCAGCCACTACGTCTGGCTGGTCGACCCGAAGAAGAACCCGCAGGTGGTCGCGGCCTTCGCGGTCACCCCCGGCACCGTGGAACCCAACCCGGGCAGCTACCCGGTGTACAGCCGCACCCCCGCCACCACCGGCACCGACGGCCGCAGGATCGAGCACGTGGTGCGGTTCGTCCAGCAGAACGGCGTGGTCTTCGGCTTCAGCGCGCTCGTCGACCCGGTCACCCCGGCCCCCACGCCGAGCGGCACGGCCCAGGGCACCGCGAGCGCCACGCCCAAGTCCGACCCCAAGGGCAAGACCGGGGGCATCCGCAGCACCCGCCAGGACGGCCAGCTGCTCTGGGACTTCGCGCCCAACGGCACCCGGGTGGTCGTGATCCCCTGACCCCGCGCGGGCCCGGCCCGCGGGCACGACCCGAAGGGGAGCGAGGACCGCCGGGCTCAGGCCGCCCGCGGGGTGACGTGCGACGGGTCGGGGTCGGACCGCTCCGGCCCGGGCGGGGTGGACACCGCCTCGGCGGCCGCGCACGCGGCCAGCAGCGCCCGCATCTGCGTGCCCTGCGCGGCACGGACGGGCTCTCCGGCCCGGGCGTCGCGCGGCGCGCGCTCCGGGGCGGGGGTGGTGCTCGACATGGCGCCTCCCTAGTTAGGCAGACCTAACCGCAGCACCCATCCCACCACGCCCGGCACCCCGCCCGCAACACTTGCCGACAGCCTGTCGGCAAAACCGTCGGCACCTCCGGCCGGCCGCACGCCCCTACGCCAGCACCGCCAGGTCCACGCCGTCCCAGCGCGGGCCGAGACCGGTGAGCGAGACCCGGCGCGGGTCCAGGTCGGCGTCGGCGTCGGCCTCCTCGCCGAGGGCGCGCTCGATCCGCACCTCCAGCCGGTCCTCGGAGAGGCGCTCGACCTTGCCCTCGCCCCACTCGACCACCACCACCGACTCCGGCAGCGAGACGTCCAGGTCGAGGTCCTCCATCTCGTCGAGGTCCCCGCCCAGCCGGTACGCGTCCACGTGCACCAGGGCCGGGCCGCCGACCAACGAGGGGTGCACCCGGGCGATCACGAAGGTCGGCGAGGTGACCGCGCCCCGGACCTCCAGGCCCTCCCCCAGCCCGCGGGTCAGCGTGGTCTTCCCGGCCCCCAGCTCGCCCGAGAGCAGCACCAGGTCCCCCGGCCGCAGCAGCGCGGCCAGCTCCCGGCCGAGCCGGCCCATCCGCTCGGGGGTGGCGACGGTGAGAGTGGCGTGCGAGCCCATGCGCGTGTCATGCCCTTCGGTCCGTACGGCGGGTGCCGACCGCCGGCACCGCCCCCGCTACGGTGCCACATCCGCGCCCGGCCGTGCTCCGGGCACCGCTCCGCCCTCCGCTCCGCCCGCCCGCCCGCGGACGGCGCACGCCGGTGGGCCGGGCCCGTCCGGACGGGCGGTGGCCCCTCGCCGGAGCCACCGGAGCCACCGGGCGTCAGTCGGCGGCGCGTTCGCGCGGGGCCGGGGGCGGCGGGGCCGCGTCGCGGTGGCGGGCGGCCTGCTCCAGGAGGTCGGCCAGGCAGCGGTCGACCAGATCCGGGCGTTCCAGCATCACCAGGTGCCCGGCGTCCTCGACCAGCACCAGTTCGGCGCCGGGCAGCCGTTCGGCGATCGCCTCGCTGTGCCCGGGCGGGGTGAGCAGGTCCTTCGTCCCCGCCAGCACCAGGGTCGGGATGCCGCGCAGGGCGCCCAGGGCGGCGTGCTTGTCGTGCGCGGCGAAGACCGGGTAGAACTCGGCGACCACGTCGATCGGGGTGGCGTCCAGCAGCTGCTCGGCGAAGCGGGCCACGCCCGGGTCGACGTCCTTGCCGCCGAAGGAGAACCGCCGGTACAGCACCGCGGCCAGGTCGGCGCCGAACCGCCGGGTCGCCTCGACCAGCTCGACCTGGCGCCCCAGCAGCCGGACCATCCCCGGCGCGACCTTGCGCAGCAGCCGGGCGCCCACCGCCGGCAGGCCGAGGGTCACCGCGTCCCAGTCGCCCGCCAGGGTCCCGATCAGCGCCACCCCGGCCACCCGGTCGTGGAACAGCCCGGGGCGGCGGTCGGCCAGCGCCATCACCGTCATGCCGCCCATCGAGTGCCCGACCAGGACCACCGGGCCGCTCGGCGCGACCGTGTCGAGCACCGCCTCCAGGTCCCCGCCGAGCTCGTCGATGCTGGCCGGGCCGCCGGCCAGGTAGGAGCGGGAGCGCTCGGAGCGGCCGTGGCTGCGCTGGTCCCAGAAGACCGTCCGCACCTCGCCGCGCAGCGCCGCCCGCTGGAAGTGCCAGCTGTCCTGGTTGAGGCAGTAGCCGTGGCAGAACACCACCGTGAGCGGCTCCGGTTCCCCGGGGCCGGCCGGTTCCCGGGCCTCGTCCACCTCGACGTACAGCTCGGTGCCGTCCGGGGCGGCCACCGTGCGCGGGCGTCCGCGCAGCGAGCCGTACGGCGCGTTGGCGTCCAGCTCGGCGCGGGCCCGGCGGCGCATCGCCCGGCCGACGGTCAGGCGTTCGATCGCCACCCCGGCGGCGGCGCCGGCCGCGACCACGCCGACCGAGATCCCGATCAGCCCCGCCCGGCTCACCCCGGACGAGCCCCCGGCCTCCCCGCTCATGCCCCGGGGTCCCCGGCGGCCGGGGCGAGGCCGCCGACGTACCGGCGCGGCACCCGGGCGCCGATCCGGGTCACGATCTCGTACGAGATGGTGCCGCAGGCGCGGCCCCAGTCCTCGGCGGTCGGCTCGCCGTGCTCGCCGCTGCCGAACAGCAGCACCTCCTCGCCGACCGGCGGCGTCTCCCCGCCGAGGTCGACCACGAACTGGTCCATCGCCACCCGGCCGGCCACCGTGCGCCACTTGCCCGCGATCTGCACCGGGCCGACCCCGCTGGCGTGCCGGGGGACGCCGTCCGCGTAGCCGACCGGGACCAGACCGAGCGTCGTCGGGCCGGGGGTGACGTAGTGGTGGCCGTAGCTCACCCCGTGGCCGCCCGGGACATGCTTGACCAGCGCCAGCCGGGCGGTCAGCGACATCACCGGGCGCAGCCCGAAGTCGGCCGGCGTGCCGACCTCCGGCACCGGCGAGAGCCCGTACATCGCCAGCCCGGTGCGCACCAGGTCGAAGTGGGACTCGGGCAGCAGCAGGGTCGCCGGGGAGTTGGCCATGTGCCGGACCTCGGGGCGCACCCCGGCGGCCTCGGCGTGGGCCAGGGCGGCGGCGAAGGAGTCCAGCTGGGCGCGGATGGAGGGGTGGCCCGGCTCGTCCGCGGCCGCGAAGTGCGACCAGACGCCGACCACCCGCAGCAGGCCCTCGGCCTCGGCGTGGCGGGCGGCGGCGACCAGAGCGGGCCAGTCGTGCGGCTGGCAGCCGTTGCGGCCGAGGCCGGTGTCGGCCTTCAGGTGCACCCGGGCCGGCACCCCGGTCTCCCGGACGGCGGCCAGCAGTTCGTCCAGCGCCCAGTGGGCGCTGACGGAGATGTCGACGTCCGCGAGCAGCGCCTCGCGCCACGGGCCGCCCGGCGTCCACAGCCAGCAGAGCACCCGGGCCTGCTCCGGCCGGATGCCGCCGGCGCGCAGGGCGAGCGCCTCCTCGGGCGTGGCCGTGCCGATCCAGCCGATGCCCGCGGCGACCGCCTCACGGGCACACCGGAGGGCGCCGTGGCCGTAGCCGTCCGCCTTGACCGTGGCCATCACCGCCGCGCGCCCGACGCGCTCGCGCAGCGCGTCCAGGTTGCCGCGCAGGGCGGCCAGATCGATGGTCGCCTCGGCCCGTTCGCCGTCGGTGAGGGTGGCCGTGCCGGTCGTGTTCGCAGTTGTCATCAGGGTCAGTCTCCCAGACGTCCCGAGGTCCCCGCCGTACGCCCCGTCGGCGCGGCGCCCCGGCGCCCTTGGTGACGGCCCCGCGCGCCGGGCGTCGGACCTGCCGACTTCCGGTGCGAAGGGGCCTGGCTCAGCCTTCGTCCTCCCCCGCGTCGGAGCGTACGTCCCGCCACACCCCGGGCAGTGCACCGGCCACCTCCATGGCGGTCGCCGGGGCCCCCGCCGGGCCGCGGGCGCCGGCCGCCCGCCGGCCGGCCAGGCCGTGCAGGTAGGCGGCGGCGCAGGCCGCGTCCAGCGGCGGCAGACCCGCGGCGAGCAGCGAGCCGGCCAGGCCGGCCAGCACGTCGCCGCTGCCGGCGGTGGCCAGCCAGGGGGTGCCGGTGGGGTTCACCCGGACCGTCCCCGCCGGGTCGGCGATCACCGTGGTCGAGCCCTTGAGCAGCACGGTCGCCCGGTACGCGGCGGCCAGCCGGCGCGCGGTGGCCAGCCGGGCGGCGGCCGGCCCGTCGGCGGACGGCGGCGCCGACCCGTCCACGCCCGCCAGCAGCCGGGCCGCCTCCCCGGTGTGCGGGGTGAGCAGCGTCGGCGCCGTCCGCCCGGCCAGCGCCCGGGGCCCCAGCCGGGCCAGCTCGGTGAGCCCGTCGGCGTCCACCAGCACCGGGACGTCGGCCGCCAGCGCCTCCGCCAGCGACTGCCGCGCCCCCTCGCCGCCGCCCGGTCCGACCACCCAGGCCTGCACCCGCCCGGCCCCGGCCGGCCCGCCCTCGGTGACCAGCGTCTCCGGGAACCGCCGCACCACCTCCTCGGCCGCCGAGCCGACGTACCGCACCGCGCCCGCACCGCCGCGCAGCGCCCCGGCCACCGCCAGCAGCGCCGCCCCCGGGTAGCGCGCCGAGCCCGCCGCGACGCCGACCACGCCCCGCCGGTACTTGTCGCTCTCGGCGGACGGCACCGGCAGCAGCGCCGCCACGTCCGCGTGCCCCGGCGCCGAGACCCCGGCCTCGGGCAGCTCCAGGCCGATCCCCACCAGCCGGACCACCCCCGCGTAGGAGGCCCCCGGGTCGATCAGCAGCCCCGGCTTGTACGTGCCGAAGCAGACCGTCACGTCCGCCCGCAGCGCCTCGCCGGCCACCTCCCCGGTGTCGGCGTCCACCCCGCTCGGCACGTCCACGGCCACCAGCGTCCCGCGCCGCGCGGCCCGGGCGTACGGCAGCGCCGCCGGCCGCAGCCCGCCGCGGCCGCCGATGCCGACGATGCCGTCCAGCACCAGGTCCGCGCGCGAGAAGTCGGCCAGGCCGACCTCCTGGTCCGCGACCCCGTCCACCACCCGCCCGTGCGCCGCCCGCAGGGCCGCGAGGCCTCCGGCGTGGGCGCGCCCGGGCGCCAGCAGCACCGCGGTGACCCGGGCCCCGCGCCGGGCCAGCGCCGCTCCGGCGTACAGGGCGTCACCCCCGTTGTCACCGCTGCCCGCGAGCACCACCACCCGGCTCCCGGTCACCCGGCCGCGACGGCCCTTCAGCAGCCCGGCGCAGGTGACGGCCAGCCCGGTGGCGGCCCGTTGCATCAGGGTGCCCTCGGGCAGCCGGGCCATCAGCGCGGCCTCGGCGGCCCGGACCTGGTCGACACGGTGAGCGTTGCGCATGACGGGACCCCTGCCTGACGACGGTGGACGACGACCACCGCCGACGCTACGCGACCGGCCTCCCCCCGGGGCCCGTGGCCTTGCGGCACACTTTCGGGTGACACCCACGTCGATCCCCCACCGGCTCCGGTCCGCACGCCTAACCTGGCGCCCGGCACGGACCAGCAGGAGGGAGAAGGGCCATGGTCGCCATGCCGGCAGTCGAACCGCCCGCGCCCGGAGGCGAGGACCTCCTCCAGATGTTCCTGGCGCTGGACACCCCGCCGGGTTACAGGGCGGAGCTCATCGAGGGGGAGATCGTCGTGACACCGCCACCGGACGGAAACCATGAGTCCGCGTTCGCGTTCGTCAACCGACAGTTGCTCCGTGACGCGGAGATCGATGTCCACGTCTCCGGGACGAAGGGGCTGATCACGCCCGGCGGGAGGTTCGTCCCGGACGGTACGGTGTGCCCGGTCGGTTGGCTCAAGAACGCCGAGCCGTGGGCGGACCCGTCCGGGGTGCTCCTGGTTTTCGAGGTCACCTCCACCAATCCGCACAAGGACCGGGTACAGAAGCGACGCGGCTATGCCGCTGCGGGCATCCCGTGCTACCTGCTGGTGGACCGCGGAGAAGGCTTGGTCACGCTCTTCACCCAGCTGGTGGAGGGCGACTACACCGACGCCACCCGGGTGCCGTTCGGCGAACCGCTCGACCTGCCGGCGCCGTTCTCGTTCAAACTCGACACCGGGCCCCTGCGGTAGGACGCAGCCACCGCGGGGGCCCGGAGTGAGGGAGGGGTCGAGGACTACTCGACGGTGACCGACTTGGCCAGGTTGCGCGGCTGGTCGACCTCGTGGCCCTTGGCCGTGGCGAGCTCGCAGGCGAAGACCTGCAGCGGCACGGTGGAGACCAGCGGCTGGAGCAGCGTCGGCGTGGCCGGGATGCGGATCAGGTGGTCGGCGTACGGCACGACCGCCTCGTCGCCCTCCTCGGCGATCACGATGGTGCGCGCGCCGCGGGCCCGGATCTCCTGGATGTTGGAGACGATCTTGTCGTGCAGGATCGAGCGGCCGCGCGGCGAGGGCACCACGACGACGACCGGCAGGCCGTCCTCGATCAGCGCGATCGGGCCGTGCTTCAGCTCGCCGGCCGCGAAGCCCTCGGCGTGCATGTACGCGAGCTCCTTGAGCTTCAGCGCGCCCTCCAGGGCGACCGGGAAGCCCACGTGGCGGCCCAGGAACAGCACCGAACGGGCGTCCGCCAGGGAGCGGGCCAGCTCGCGCACCGGCTCCATGGTCTCCAGGACCTGCTCGATGTGCTTGGGCGCGTCGCCGAGCTCCTTGATGACGGCGAAGATCTCGTCGCCCCACTTGGTGCCGCGGACCTGGCCCAGGTACAGCGCCACCAGGTAGCAGGCCACCAGCTGGGTCAGGAACGCCTTGGTCGAGGCGACCGCGACCTCCGGGCCGGCGTGGGTGTACAGCACCGCGTCCGACTCGCGCGGGATGGTGGAGCCGTTGGTGTTGCAGATCGCCAGCACCTTGGCGCCCTGCTCGCGGGCGTGGCGCAGGGCCATCAGGGTGTCCATGGTCTCGCCGGACTGCGAGATCGCGATGACCAGGGTGCGCTCGTCCAGGATCGGGTCGCGGTAGCGGAACTCCGAGGCGACCTCGACCTCGCAGGGGATGCGGGTCCAGTGCTCGATCGCGTACTTGGCGATCATGCCGGCGTGGAAGGCGGTGCCGCAGGCGACGATGACGACCTTGTCGACCGAGCGCAGGTCCGCGTCCGAGATCCGCAGCTCGTCCAGGGTCAGCCGGCCGTCGGTGCCGATCCGGCCGAGCAGGGTGTCGGCGACGGCCTTCGGCTGCTCGGCGATCTCCTTGAGCATGAAGTAGTCGTAGCCGCCCTTCTCGGCGGCCGAGGCGTCCCAGTCGACGTGGTACTCGCGCACGTCCGCCGGGGTGCCGTCGAAGTTGGTCACCGTGACGACGTCGCGGCGCAGCTCGACGACCTGGTCCTGGCCCAGCTCGATGGCCTCGCGGGTGTGCGAGATGAACGCGGCGACGTCCGAGGCGAGGAAGTTCTCGCCCTCGCCGCGGCCGACGACCAGCGGCGAGTTGCGGCGCGCGCCGACCACCACGTCGGGGGCGTCGGCGTGCACGGCGACCAGCGTGAAGGCACCGTCGAGGCGGCGGCAGACGATCCGCATGGCCTCGGCGAGGTCGCCCTCGTACACCTCGCCCAGCAGGTGGGCGACGACCTCGGTGTCGGTCTCGGAGCGCAGGGTGTGGCCGCGCTCGGCGATCTCCGCCCGCAGCTGGGCGAAGTTCTCGATGATGCCGTTGTGGACCACCGCGACCCGGACGGCGTCGTCCAGGTGCGGGTGGGCGTTGGCGTCCGTCGGGCCGCCGTGGGTGGCCCAGCGGGTGTGGCCGATGCCGGTGGTGCCGCCGGGGAGAGGGGCCTCGGCGAGCGACTTCTCAAGGTTGGCGAGCTTGCCCGCCCGCTTGTCGGTGACCAGACTCCACTGCCCGTCGGAGTCCTGGGTCTGCACCGCGACACCGGCCGAGTCGTAGCCCCGGTACTCCAGTCGCTGCAGACCTGCGATTACTACATCGAGCGCGGGCTGCGAGCCCACGTATCCAACGATTCCGCACATGCGTGCCAGCATAAGGCCGCTCCGGGGGCCCCAATCGCCCGCTTCGTCCACAGTGCGTGACCGAAACCACAAGGACCGTGAACGCCGCTACGGCCCACAATGGAGCATGTGCTGACCGAACTCTGTACGCGGGGCGCCGCCACGCCCGGCCCGTCGCCGTCCCCCTACGTGGACCTCAGCCGGGCGGAGTGGAGCGCGCTGCGCGAGCGAACGCCGCTGCCGCTCAGCGCCGACGAGGTGGAGCGGCTGCGGGGCCTCGGCACCGCCCTCGACCTGGACGAGGTGCGGGACGTCTACCTGCCGCTGTCCCGGCTGCTGAACCTCTACATCCACGCCACGCACGACCTGCGCGGCGCGCTGGGCACCTTCCTGGACACGCCCGACACCGAGCGCACCCGGACCCCGTTCATCATCGGGGTGGCCGGCTCGGTGGCGGTCGGCAAGTCCACCACGGCCCGGCTGCTGCAGGCCCTGCTGGCCCGCTGGCCCGAGCACCCCCGGGTCGAACTCGTCACCACGGACGGCTTCCTGCTGCCCAACGCCGAGTTGCGCCGCCGCGGCCTGATGGCCCGCAAGGGGTTCCCCGAGTCGTACGACCGCCGCGCGCTGATGCGCTTCGTCGCGGACGTGAAGGCCGGCAAGGAGCGGGTGACCGCGCCGGTCTACTCGCACCTGGTGTACGACATCGTGCCCGACGAGAAGCTCACCGTGGAGCGCCCGGACATCCTGATCGTCGAGGGCCTGAACGTCCTCCAGCCGGCCCTGCCCGGCACCGACGGGCGCACCCGGCTCGCGGTGGCCGACTACTTCGACTTCTCCATCTACGTCGACGCCCGCACCGACGACATCGAGAACTGGTACCTGAACCGCTTCCGCAAGCTGCGGCAGACCGCCTTCCAGGACCCGAACTCCTACTTCCGCCGCTTCACCGAGGTGCCGGAGGAGGAGGCGATGGAGTACGGCCGGCAGGTCTGGCGCACCATCAACAAGCCCAACCTGCTGGAGAACGTGCTGCCGACCCGGGGCCGGGCCACCCTGATCCTGCAGAAGGGTCAGGACCACAAGGTCCGCCGCGCACTGCTGCGCAAGCTCTGAGGGATCGTCCGCCGGACAGCCCGCGGGCCCCCGCCGTACGCGTCCGTACGACGGGGGCCCGCGGGTTCACCACGGCCCGGGCGTCAGCCCAGGTGGGTGCGGACCGCCTCGGCCAGCCGCTGCGCGACCGTCTCGGCCTGCGCCTCGTCGGCGGCCTCGACCATGACCCGCACCAGCGGCTCGGTGCCGGAGGGGCGCAGCAGCACCCGGCCGGTGGAGCCGAGCTCGGCCTCGGCCGCGGCGACCGCCCCGGCCAGGCCCTCGCTGGTCCGCACCCGGCTCTTGTCCACGCCCTTGACGTTGATCAGCACCTGCGGCAGCCGGGTCATCACGGCGGCCAGGTCGGCCAGCGGCTGCTTGGTGGCGGCCAGCCGGGCGCCCAGCATCAGGCCGGTGAGGGTGCCGTCGCCGGTGGTGGCGTGGTCCAGCAGGATCACGTGGCCGGACTGCTCGCCGCCCAGCGCGAAGCCGTGCTCCTTCATCGCCTCCAGCACGTAGCGGTCGCCGACGGCGGTCTCCACCAGGTCGATGCCCTCGCGCTCCATCGCCAGCTTGAAGCCCAGGTTGGACATCACGGTGGCGACCGCGGTGTTGCGGCGCAGGGTGCCGGCCTCCTTCATGGCGACGGCCAGGATCGCGATGATCTGGTCGCCGTCCACCTCGTCGCCGACGGCGTCGGCGGCCAGGCAGCGGTCGGCGTCGCCGTCCAGGGCGATGCCCAGGTCGGCCTGGAACTCCTTCATCGTGGCGCGCAGCCGGTCCAGGTGGGTGGAGCCGACGCCGTCGTTGATGTTGAGGCCGGTGGGCTCCGTCCCCAGGGTGTGGACGACCTCGGCGCCGGCCCGGGCGAAGGCCTCGGGGGCGACCCGGGCGGCCGCGCCGTGCGCGCCGTCGATGACGACCCGGATGCCGTCCAGGCGGTTGGGGAGCACCCCGATCAGGTGGGCGACGTACTTGTCGAAGCCCTCGGTGTACTCGCGGACGCGGCCGACCGCGGCACCGGTGGGGCGCTTCCAGTCCTCACTGCCGACCGAGTAGGTGCGGTAGTGCGCCTCGATGGCGTCCTCGATCCGGTCGTCCAGCTTGTGGCCGCCGCGGGCGAGGAACTTGATGCCGTTGTCGGGCATGGCGTTGTGGCTCGCGGAGAGCATCACACCGAAGTCGGCGCCGAGCGCACCGGTGAGGTACGCCACCGCCGGGGTGGGCAGCACACCGACCCGCAGCACGTCGACGCCGGCGCTCGCCAGGCCCGCGATGACCGCGGCCTCCAGGAACTCGCCGGAGGCCCGGGGGTCGCGTCCGACCACGGCGACCGGGCGGTGGTCGTCGAACGCCCCCGCCTCACCGAGCACGTGCGCCGCCGCCACCGACAGGCCGAGCGCCAGCTCCGCCGTCAGCCCCTCGTTGGCCACACCACGTACGCCGTCCGTACCGAAGAGTCGTCCCACTGTCCCGTCCTCACATCGCCGCTGCTGCTGGCAGTAATCTGATCGATTCCCCGGCCACCGCACAACGGCCGGGGAGCACGACGCCCCGGAGTACACGAGGTACTCCGGGGCGTGGGAGCGCATCCAGGGGTGTGCACCACCAGGGCGGTACGCACCCCTGGGGCGCAATTAGCGCTTGCTGTACTGCGGCGCCTTGCGGGCCTTCTTCAGACCGGCCTTCTTGCGCTCGACGGCGCGGGCGTCACGGGTCAGGAAGCCGGCCTTCTTGAGGGCGCCGCGGTTGTTGTCCACGTCGGCCTCGTTCAGGGCACGGGCCACGCCGAGGCGCAGCGCGTAGGCCTGGCCGGAGACGCCGCCACCCGAGATGCGGGCGACGATGTCGTAACGGCCGTCGAGCTCCAGCAGCTTGAAGGGCTCGTTCACGGTCTGCTGGTGCACCTTGTTGGGGAAGTAGTCCTCAAGGGTGCGACCGTTGATCTTCCACTGGCCGGTGCCGGGGACGATGCGCACGCGGGCGATCGCCTCCTTGCGACGGCCCAGGCCGGCGCCCGGGACGGCCTCGCCGAAGCGGCCGGCCAGCGACTCGGAGGTGTAGCTCTCCTCGGAGGTGTACTCGCCCTCGACGACGGTCTCGTCGAAGTCGACCTCAAGGGTTTCAGTGGTCTCGGCCACGGTGTTCCTCAGCTCTTTTCAGTGATGGGGGGCTTGGTGGCCGGGATTACTGCGCGACCTGGGTGATCTCGAACGGCACCGGCTGCTGGGCAGCGTGGGGGTGCTGGTCGCCCGAGTAGACCTTCAGCTTCGAGAGCATCTGACGGCCCAGGCTGTTCTTGGGGATCATGCCCTTGATGGCCTTCTCGACGGCCTTCTCCGGGTTGTTCGCCAGGAGGTCGTCGTAGCGGACCGAGCGGAGACCGCCCGGGAAGCCGCTGTGGCGGTACGCCAGCTTCTGGGTCTTCTTGTTGCCCGAGAGGTGCACCTTGTCGGCGTTGATGATGATGACGAAGTCACCAGTGTCAACGTGCGGCGCGTAGATCGCCTTGTGCTTGCCCCGGAGGAGGTTGGCGGCCTGGGAGGCCAGGCGGCCGAGCACGACGTCGGTCGCGTCGATGACGTGCCACTGACGCTGGACGTCGCCGGGCTTGGGGCTGTACGTACGCACGGTCGTAGCCTTCGCTTTTCAGTGAGTGAGTCCTGACAGGAGCACCCGGACGAGGGATCGGCCCGGACCGCCTTGGACGCAATTCAAGGGGGACCGCCGGTCGTCGACCTGGTATCTCCGGCGTACCGACCTCTCACGTGAGATAGAGCGAGCCAATACGCACAACAAGCACCCAGACTACCGGGCGGCTCCGGGCGGGTCAAAAACGCCGCCCGGAGCCGCCCGGCGGACGGTCAGCGCTCGCGCTCGACGCGCGACACGTCCCAGACCGGCTCGGGCGACTCGTAGACCCTGCCGTCCGCGCCGAACACCAGGAAGCGGTCGAAGGTGCGGGCGAACCAGCGGTCGTGGGTCACGCAGAGCACCGTGCCCTCGAAGGCCTCCAGACCGGCCTGCAGCGCCTCGGCGCTCTCCAGGTCCAGGTTGTCGGTCGGCTCGTCGAGCAACAGGGCGGTCACGCCGGAGAGTTCGAGCTTGAGGATCATCAGCCGGGCCTGCTGTCCACCGGACAGCGACTCGAACTTCTGCTCCTCCTGGCGGTCCAGTTCGTACCGGCGCAGCACGCCCATCGCCGCCCCGCGGCTGAGCGCGTGCTCCTCCTCGATGATCGAGCGCACGGTGCGCCCGAACAGCTCGGGATGGGCGTGGGTCTGGCGGAAGTGGCCGGGCACCACCCGGGCGCCGAGCTTCCAGCCGCCGGTGTGCGCGACGGTGTCGTCCCCGGCGAGCAGCCGCAGGAAGTGCGACTTGCCGGAGCCGTTGGAGCCGAGCACGCCGATCCGCTCGCCGTAGAAGACCTCCAGGTCGAACGGCTGCATCAGGCCGGTGAGTTCCAGCCGCTCCATGGTGAAGGCCCGGACGCCGGTGCGCCCGCCCTTGAGCCGCATGGTGATGCTCTGCTCGCGCGGCGGCTCCTCCGGCCGGCCGGCCTCCTCGAACTTCTTCAGCCGGGTCTGGGCTGCCGCGTAGCGGGTGGCCAGCGCGTGGCTGACCGAGGCCGCCTGGCGCAGCGTGACCACCAGCTTCTTCAGCTTGGCGTGCTCCTCGTCCCAGCGGCGGCCGAGCTCCTCGAAGCGCGCGAAGCGGTCCTTGCGGGCCTCGTGGAAGGAGTCGAAGCCGCCGCCGTGCACCCAGACGCTGCTGCCGGCCGCGCCCGACTCGACGCTGATGATCTTCTGCGCGGTGCAGGAGAGCAGCTCGCGGTCGTGGGAGATGTACAGCACGGTCTTGGAGGTGGCCTTGATGGTCTCCTCCAGCCAGCGCTTGCCGGGGACGTCCAGGTAGTTGTCCGGCTCGTCCAGCAGCAGCACCTCCTCCGGGCCGCGGAACAGCGCCTCCAGGACGAGCCGCTTCTGCTCGCCCCCGGAGAGGGTGTTCAGCCCGCGCCACTGCGCCTTGTCGAAGGGCACGCCGAGGGCCGCCATGGTGCAGACGTCCCAGTCGGTCTCGTAGTCGTAGCCGCCGACGTCCGCCCAGTCGGAGAGCGCCTGGGCGTACGCCATCTGGGTCTTCTCGTCGTCCTGGGCGATCATCGCCAGCTCCGCCGCGTCCACCGCGCGGGCCGCGACCGCGATCCGCTCGGGGGCGACCGAGACCAGCAGGTCGCGGACCGAGGCGTCGGCGGGCAGCGCGCCCGGCGTCTCCTTCTGGTCCTCGCGGCCGGTGGTGCCCACGAACTGGCGCATCACGCCGAGCCCGCCGCTGATGGTCACCGAGCCGCCGTGCGGCTGGATGTCGCCCGCGATCATGCGCAGCAGGGTGGTCTTGCCGGCGCCGTTGGCGCCCACCAGGGCGACCGCGGCGCCCTCGCCCACCCGGAAGGACGCGTCGTCGAACAACACCCGCCCGTCCGGCAGGTAGTACTCAAGGTGTGAAATCTCGACGTGTCCCATGGGTGCGATTGTCCCAAGCCGCGCCCACAGGCCCAAACGGATTAGGGCCCGTCTTCAAATCCCCGTCGTCCGCCCGGCCGGCGGGGATTTGAAGACGGGTCCTCAGCCCTGGGGCTGCGGCTGCCCGGGCAGCGTGCGCATCCGGCGGGCCTGCCGGTTGCGTTCCGCGAGCTGGTCGTCGGCCGGGTAGCCGACCTCCTCCAGCGTCAGCCCGTACGGCCGGATGACGTTGACGGCGGAGTTGCGCACCCCGCCGGCCAGCACCTCGCCGGGGAACTCCACCGGCCGGTGCCCGTCGCCGACCAGCAGCATCGCGCCGACCAGCGCCCGGACCATGTTGTGGCAGAAGGCGTCGGCCCGGACGGTGGCGACCGCCAGCGAGCCCTCCTGGGCGGCGTAGGCGTCCACCGGCACGCGGTCCCAGTGCAGCTCCAGCAGGGTGCGGATGGTGGTGGCGCCCTCGCGCTTCTTGCAGTACGCGGCGAAGTCGTGCTCGCCGAGCAGCAGCTTCGCGGCCTCGTTCATCCGGTCGACGTCCAGCGGCCGGTCGTGCCACAGGACGTGCCCGCGCAGCAGCGGGTCGACCCCGCCGGGGTGGTCGGCCACCCGGTAGGCGTACCGGCGCCAGATCGCGGAGAAGCGCGCGTCGAAGCCCGCGGGGGCCTCGCCCACCCGGTAGATCCGGACGTCGCCGGGCAGCCGGCCCGCCAGCCGGCGCAGCAGCTTCTCGCCGTGGACGGCCCACAGCTCCCGCGGCAGGTCCACGTGGGCGACCTGGCCGCGCGCGTGCACCCCGGCGTCGGTGCGGCCGGCCACGGTCAGCGGGTAGGGCTCGGAGCTGCGGGTGACGATCTGGAGCGCGCTCTCGATCTCCTCCTGCACCGTGCGGCGCCCGCGCTGACGGGCCCAGCCGGAGAACTCGGCGCCCTGGTAGGCGAGGTCCAGCCGGATCCGGACGTACCCGTCGGCCGGGCCGTCCTTCACGGGGGGCTGCTCGGCGCAGTCGGTTGCCACTTCTACTCCCTCGGGGAACGGGCCGCGGGTCACCGGGACCTGGCCCCGGGCTCGGGTACGGGAACGGGCCCGCTCCCCCAACGGGTGGGGAAGCGGGCCCGCGGGACACCTAGGGGTGTCAGGCCTGCTCGGCGGCCTCGGCCTCGTCGGCCTTGGTCTCCTCGGCCTTGACCTCGGCCTCCTTGACCGCGCGCTTGGTGGCGGCCTCGGCCTCACCCACGGCGGTCTGCGCGACGGTCAGCGCCTCGACCAGCTCGATCACGGCCATCGGGGCGTTGTCGCCACGACGGGGACCGATCTTGGTGATACGGGTGTAGCCACCCGGGCGGTTCTCGTAGCGCGGGGCGATCTCGGTGAAGAGGGTGTGCAGCACCGACACGTCGGTGATGGTCTTGCGCACCAGGCGACGGTTGTGGATGTCGCCCTTCTTCGCCTTGGTGATCAGCTTCTCCGCCAGCGGGCGCATCCGACGGGCCTTGGCCTCGGTCGTGGTGATGCGGCCGTACTGGAACAGCTCCCGGCACAGACCGGCGAGCAGCAGCGGCTCGTGGTGCGGGCCGCCGCCGAGGCGGGCACCCTTGGTGGGACGCGGCATGGGATTACTCCTCGAATCTCCGACTGCGGCCGTATCAGGTACCGCAGCGGGCGTACGGGCACTGTGCCCGTACGGCTTCTCATGAGGGCGGGGGCGGCCTCGCGGGCCGCCCCCGCCGTCAAACTCCTAGTACTGCTCGGTCTCCGCGTAACCCGCGTCGTCCAGGTCGTCGGCGCCGAAGGCGTCGGCGGCGGCGGTCGGGTCGAACCCGGGCGGGCTGTCCTTGAGCGCCAGGCCCATGCCGGCCAGCTTCGCCTTGACCTCGTCGATCGACTTCGCACCGAAGTTGCGGATGTCGAGCAGGTCGGCCTCGGAGCGGGCGACGAGCTCACCCACGGTGTGGATGCCCTCGCGCTTGAGGCAGTTGTACGACCGAACGGTGAGCTCCAGCTCCTCGATCGGCAGCGCCAGGTCGGCGGCCAGGGCGGCGTCCGTCGGGGACGGGCCCATGTCGATGCCCTCGGCGTCGATGTTCAGCTCGCGGGCGAGACCGAACAGCTCCACCAGGGTCTTGCCGGCCGAGGCCATGGCGTCACGCGGGCGCATGGCGGGCTTGGTCTCGACGTCGACGATCAGCTTGTCGAAGTCGGTCCGCTGCTCGACTCGGGTGGCCTCGACCTTGTAGGTGACCTTCAGCACGGGGCTGTAGATCGAGTCGACCGGGATGCGGCCGATCTCCTGGCCGGAGGCCTTGTTCTGCACGGCGGAGACGTAGCCGCGACCGCGCTCGACGGTCAGCTCCATCTCCAGCTTGCCCTTGCCGTTCAGGGTGGCGAGGACCAGCTCGGGGTTGTGCACCTCGACACCGGCCGGGGGCGCGATGTCGGCGGCGGTGACCACACCCGGGCCCTGCTTGCGCAGGTACATCACGACCGGCTCGTCGTGCTCCGAGGAGACGACCAGCTGCTTGATGTTGAGGATGAGGTCGGTGACGTCCTCCTTGACGCCCGGCACGGTGGTGAACTCGTGCAGGACGCCGTCGACGCGGATGCTGGTGACAGCGGCACCCGGGATCGACGACAGGAGCGTACGGCGAAGGGAGTTGCCGAGGGTGTAGCCGAAGCCCGGCTCCAGCGGCTCGATCACGAACCGCGAGCGGAATTCGTCGACGACCTCTTCGGTCAGCGAGGGACGCTGAGCGATCAGCATGAGAGGTGTTCCTCCAGTTGTCTTCGGCACCCACTATTTGATGCCGACAGGACCAAGCGTACGGGCTCCTGCGAAGAACAGGAGCCCGTACCAGGTTTCAAGCGACCTGCGCGCCCGGACGCCCCCTCAGGGGCACCGGGTCAGACGCGGCGGCGCTTCGGCGGACGGCAGCCGTTGTGCGGGGTGGGGGTGACGTCCTGGATCGAGCCGACCTCCAGGCCGGTGGCCTGGAGCGAACGGATCGCGGTCTCGCGGCCGGAGCCCGGACCCTTCACGAAGACGTCGACCTTGCGCATGCCGTGCTCCTGCGCGCGACGGGCAGCGGCCTCGGCGGCCATCTGCGCGGCGAACGGGGTGGACTTGCGCGAGCCCTTGAAGCCGACGTGGCCGGCGGAGGCCCAGGAGATCACGTTGCCCGAGGGGTCGGTGATCGAGACGATCGTGTTGTTGAACGTGCTCTTGATGTGCGCGTGGCCGTGAGCGACGTTCTTCTTTTCCTTGCGGCGGATCTTCTTCGCGCCGGCAGCCTGACGACCCTTGGGGGGCATAAGTCTGTTCTCCTACTGAGGTGGTCGGTCCGCTGACCCGCGGGCCGGAGGGATGTCCGGTTACGGGACGGACTACTTCTTGCCCGGCTTCTTCTTACCGGCGATCGCGCGACGCGGGCCCTTGCGGGTACGCGCGTTGGTGTGGGTGCGCTGGCCGCGGACCGGCAGGCCACGGCGGTGACGCAGACCCTCGTAGCAGCCGATCTCGACCTTGCGGCGGATGTCGGCGGCCACCTCACGGCGGAGGTCACCCTCGACCGTGTAGTTGGCGTCGATGTACTGGCTCAGCTTGACGAGGTCGTCCTCGGAGATGTCGCGAACGCGGACATCCGGGTTGACGCCGGTCTCGGCCAGGGTCTGCTGGGCGCGGGTACGGCCGATGCCGTACACGTAGGTGAGGGCGATCTCGATCCGCTTCTCACGGGGGAGATCAACGCCGGCGAGGCGTGCCATTCAAGGCTCCTGTGCTTCTTCAGAGGTCTTGCGTGCCGCCTACTCCGACACCTCACGGTGAGGGAGCCCCGGCCTCTGACCGGGGGTGGCAGTCCTTCCGGTGGAAGGATCGGGCGACCCGCTTATGACGTTTTCGCGTCGCGCGAAGGTACTACGAGAAATGCTGGAGAGATCAGCCCTGGCGCTGCTTGTGGCGCAGGTTGTCGCAGATCACCATGACCCGGCCGTGGCGGCGGATCACCTTGCACTTGTCGCAGATCTTCTTGACGCTCGGCTTGACCTTCATGACTCAGGTTCTCCGGGGTCTAGATCTGACGGGATTACTTGTATCGGTAGACGATCCGGCCCCTGGTCAGGTCGTAGGGGCTGAGCTCCACCACGACCCGGTCGTCCGGGAGGATGCGGATGTAGTGCATGCGCATCTTGCCGCTGATGTGCGCGAGGACCTTGTGACCGTTCTGCAGCTCGACCTTGAACATCGCGTTCGGAAGAGACTCGATCACGGTGCCCTCGATCTCAATGGCGCCTTGCTTCTTAGCCATGAACTGCGAGATCCACCCTTCGGGTCCGGCTACCGTATGCGGAACGCTCGTGCGAACCAGGCTTCACCTCGACCTGCCGGTCGAGGGCGTGCCGAAACACGCTACGAGTGAGCCGACGCACCATCGTAAACCAAGCACCGCGCCGGAGCGAAATCAGGCCCCCGTCGCGCGGTGCGGGCGGTCAGAGACGCGCGGTGACGACCAGCGGCTCGACCTGGGCGGTGCAGGCCGAGCAGCGGCGGGCCGCCTCGGGGATCTCGGTCAGGCACTCGGGGCAGGGGCGCTTGGGGGTCTTCGGCTTCTTCGGCAGGTACTTCGCGGTGGCCTTGGTCACCGGCAGGACGATGCAGAAGTAGAGCACCGCGGCGGTCATGAGGAACGCGATCAGCACGTTCAGGAACTGGCCGTACGGGAAGGTGACGCCCGCCACCGTGAAGGCGTACTTGCTGAAGTCGCCGGCCGCGCCGACCACCACGCCGACCAGCGGGGTGAGGAACGCCGACACGAAGCCGGTCACCACCCCGGTGAAGGCCGCACCGATGACCACACCGACGGCCATGTCGATCACGTTGCCGCGCATCATGAAGTCGCGGAAACCCTTGAGCACTGCTGTCTCCCTCGCATCGAAGTCACTCGAAGCCACTGCCAGCCGATAAAAATAGGACAAAAGCCCTGGAGGTCCAAACCTCCAGGGCTTCGGCGCCCTGCCGGCCGTACGGGTGGTCCCGGACCGCGGGCGAAGAAACGATTAGCCGAGCGGGTCCGGCGCGGCGGTGATCCCGAGCTTCGCCAGGGCCTCCTTGCCGCCGTCGAAGGCGGTCAGCACCAGCGGGCCCTGCTCGGTGACGGCCACCGAGTGCTCCCAGTGCGAGGCCCAGGTGCCGTCGTTGGTCACCACGGTCCAGTCGTCCTCCAGGACGCTGGTGTGCGGGGTGCCCAGCGAGACCATCGGCTCGATCGCCAGGACGGTGCCCGGGATCAGCTTGGGGCCCTTGCCGCGGCCGCGCTCGACGTAGTTCAGCACGTGCGGCTCCATGTGCATCGCGGTGCCGATGCCGTGGCCGCCGTACCCCTCGGTGATGCCCCACTTGCCCTTGGGCGGCAGCGGCTGGCGCCGGATGTAGCCCTCGATCGCCTTGGAGACGTCGACCAGCCGGTTGCCCTTCTTCATCTGGGCGATGCCGGCCCACATCGAGCCCTCGGTGACCCGGCTCAGCATCTCGACCTCGGGACGCACCTCGCCGACCGCCACCGTGATGGCCGCGTCGCCGTGCCAGCCGTCCAGGATCGCGCCGCAGTCGATGGAGATCAGGTCGCCCTCCTGGAGCACCCGCTCGCCGGGGATGCCGTGCACGACCTCGTTGTTCACCGAGGCGCAGATCACGCCCGGGAACCAGAGGCCGCCGTGGTGGGCGCGGAAGTTCGAGGTGGCGCCGTGCTCGGTGATCACCTTGTCGGCGACGTCGTTGATCTCCTGGGTGGTCACCCCCGGGGCCACCGCCGCGCGGCACGCCTTGAGCGCCTCGGCGACGACCAGCCCGGCCGCTCGCATCTTCGCGATCTGCTCGGGGGTCTTGATCTCCACCATCTGGGTCACGCCTTCCTGGGTCCTCCACCCGGTCCTTGCCGGGCGGCCGTGCACTCGTTCCACCGTACGACGCCGTACGGCCGCGCCGCCCCGGCGGGGGCGGCGCGGCCGTACGGCGACGCTGTGGGTCAGCTGTCCTGCTTCAGCGCGGTGATCGCGCGCCGGGTGACCTCGTCCACCTTGCCCAGGGCCGGGATGGTCTCCAGGAGGCCCTGCTGGCGGTAGTAGTCGATGATCGGCTCGGTCTCCGTGTGGTAGACCTCCAGGCGGGTGCGAACCGCCTCCTCGGTGTCGTCCGAGCGCTGGTACAGCTCGCCGCCGCACTCGTCGCAGACGCCCTCGGCCTTCGGCGGGTTGTAGTCCACGTGGAACACGTGGCCGCCGTCCTTGCGGCAGAGGCGGCGTCCGGCGATGCGCTTGACGACCTCCTCCTCGGGGACCTCCAGGTCCAGCACGCCGTCCAGGGCGATGCCCTGCTCGGCGAGGAACTCGTCCAGCGCCTTGGCCTGGCCCAGGTTGCGGGGGAAGCCGTCCAGGAGGAAGCCGTTGGCGGCGTCGGCCTGGAGCATGCGGTCCTTGGCCATCCCGATGGTGACCTCGTCCGGCACCAGCCGGCCCGCGTCCATGTAGCTCTTGGCTTCGAGCCCCAGCGGGGTGCCCTGGCCGATGTTGGCGCGGAAGAGGTCGCCGGTGGAGATGTGGGGGATGGACAGGGTCTTGGCGAGCAGGTGCGCCTGAGTACCCTTCCCGGCCCCGGGAGGCCCGACGAGGACGATACGCATCAGCGGAGGAACCCTTCGTAATTGCGCTGCTGGAGCTGGCTCTCGATCTGCTTCACAGTTTCGAGTCCGACGCCGACGACGATGAGCACGCTGGTGCCGCCGAACGGGAAGTTGGTCTGCTGTCCGAAGGCGACCAGGGCGATCATCGGGATCAACGCGATCAGGCCCAGGTAGAGCGAACCCGGCCACGTGATGCGGGTGAGCACGTAGTTCAGGTACTCGGCCGTCGGCCGGCCGGCCCGGATGCCCGGGATGAACCCACCATACTTCTTCATATTGTCGGCAACTTCTTCGGGGTTGAAGGAGATGGCCACGTAGAAGAAGGCGAAGAAGACGATCAGCAGGAAGTAGGTCGCCATGTAGACCGGGTGGTCACCCTGGACGAAGTTGGTGCGGATCCAGTTCGCCCAGCCGGCCTGGCTGTTGGTCAGCTGTACCACCAGCGCCGGGATGTAGAGCAGCGACGAGGCGAAGATGACCGGGATGACACCGGCCTGGTTGACCTTGAGCGGGATGTAGGTCGAGGTACCGCCGAAGGCCCGGCGACCGATCATGCGCTTCGCGTACTGGACCGGGATCCGGCGCTGCGCCTGCTCGACGAAGATGACCAGCATCACAACGATGATGCCGACCGCGACGACGGAGAGGAACTCGACCCAGCCGCCACCGATGGTGCCGTTGACCTTGATGCCCCACATCGAGCCCGGGAAGCCGGCGGCGATCGAGGTGAAGATCAGGATGGACATGCCGTTGCCGATACCGCGGTCCGTGATCAGCTCGCCCAGCCACATGATGAACGTGGTGCCCGCGGTCATCGTGATGACCATGACGGCGATCGTGAAGATCGACTGGTTCGGGACGATCTGGTTGGCGTAGATGCAGTTCGAGAACAGCGCGCCGCTGGAGGCCGTCGCGATGATGCCGGTGCCCTGGAGCACGGCGAGCGCGATGGTGAGGTAGCGGGTGTACTGCGTGATCTTCGCCGTACCGGCCTGCCCCTCCTTCTTCAGTGCCTCCAGCCGCGGGATCACGACGGTGAGGAGCTGGAGGATGATGCTCGCCGTGATGTACGGCATGATGCCGAGGGCGAAGATCGTCAGCTGGAGGAGTGCGCCACCGCTGAAGAGGTTGACGAGCCCGAACAGGCCGCCGGTCTCGCTGACTTTCACGCACTCGTTGACGGCCTTGAAGTCCACCCCGGGTACGGGGACGTGCGAGCCCAGCCGGAACAGCACCATGATGCCCAGCGTGAACAGCAGCTTCTTGCGCAGGTCGGGCGTCTGGAACGCCCGCGCGAACGCACTGAGCACGGTGCCTCCTGCGCCTCCCGCGCGTCGTCGGCGGGAGGGTCGGTCCTGAATGGGGAGTTTTGCGGTTTCGGGCCCCCGTACGGACGGCACAGGCGAGCCTATGCGCAGCCTACAAGGGAACTCCACGGACTCTAACAGTGCGCAGCCACTCGAAAGAAGCGCGCACTGCCCCTCCCCCACTCAAGGGGTACGGGATGCCCGGATTTGCCACACAAAAGAACGAGGGCCGAAGGGCCCGGGAAACGCACGGGCCCCGCACCTCCGGAAAAGGAGGTGCGGGGCCCGTGTGAATGTCAGCGGGCTCAGACGAGCTCGGTGACGGTGCCGCCGGCGGCGGTGATCTTCTCGGCGGCGGAGCCGGAGACGGCGTCGACCGTCACCTGCAGCGCGACCGAGATCTCGCCGGTGCCGAGCACCTTGACGAGGGAGTTCTTGCGAACCGCGCCCTTCGCGACCAGGTCCTCGACCGTGACCTCGCCACCCTGCGGGTAGAGCTCGGCCAGCTTGTCGAGGTTGACGACCTGGAACGTGATCTTGAACGGGTTCTTGAAGCCCTTCAGCTTCGGCAGACGCATGTGGAGCGGCATCTGGCCACCCTCGAAGCGCTGCGGAACCTGGTAGCGGGCCTTGGTGCCCTTGGTACCACGACCGGCGGTCTTACCCTTGGAGCCCTCGCCACGACCCACGCGGATCTTGTCGGTCTTGGCACCCGGGGCGGGCCGCAGGTTGTGGATCTTGATCGGGTTGTCGCCCATGATCAGTCCACCTCCTCAACCGTCACCAGGTGACGGACCGTGTGGGCCATCCCGCGGATCTCGGGACGGTCCTCCTTCACCACGACGTCGTGCATGCGCTTCAGGCCGAGCGAACGCAGGGTGTCACGGTGGTTCTGCTTGCTGCCGATGTACGACTTGGTCTGCGTGATCTTGAGGCGAGCCATCAGGCGCTCACCCCAGCAGCACGAGCCCGCAGCAGGGCGGCGGGAGCCACGTCCTCCAGCGGCAGGCCACGACGGGCGGCGATCTCCTCGGGGCGCACGAGGCCCTTCAGAGCGGCCACGGTGGCGTGCACGATGTTGATCGCGTTGTCCGAGCCGAGCGACTTCGACAGGATGTCGTGGATGCCGGCGCACTCCAGGACGGCACGCACCGGGCCACCGGCGATAACACCGGTACCGGGGGCAGCCGGCTTCAGGAGCACGACGCCGGCGGCCTTCTCGCCCTGGATCGGGTGCGGGATGGTGCCCTGGATACGGGGGACCTTGAAGAAGTTCTTCTTGGCCTCCTCAACACCCTTGGCGATGGCGGCCGGAACCTCCTTCGCCTTCCCGTAGCCGACACCTACGGTGCCGTCACCGTCGCCCACCACGACCAGCGCGGTGAAGCTGAAACGACGACCACCCTTGACAACCTTGGCGACACGGTTGATCGCGACGACGCGCTCGACGTAAGCGGTCTTCTCGACGGCGGGGGCGTTACCCCGGTCGTCACGCTTACGGTCGCGCCGCTCGCCACCGCCGGTGCCGCCGCCGGCGCCGCTACCGCGGCGCTGGGGTCCAGCCATTGGAATTACCTCTCTCGATTACGTCCGTCGACTGAGCCGACGAGCGGCTTAGAAGTCGAGCCCGGCCTCACGGGCAGCATCGGCCAGAGCGGCGATGCGGCCGGCGTACCGGTTGCCCGCGCGGTCGAAGACGACCGACTCGATGCCGGCGGCCTTGGCGCGCTCGGCGACCAGGCTCCCGACCTTCTTGGCCAGCTCGGTCTTGTCGCCCTCGGCGCCCTTGATGGACACGTCGAGGGTGGACGCCGACGCCAGGGTGTGACCCTTGGCGTCGTCGATGACCTGGGCGACCATGTGACGGTTCGAGCGCGTCACGACGAGGCGCGGACGCACCTCGGTGCCGACGACGCGCTTGCGAACGCGGATCGCGCGGCGCTTGCGAGCGGCGCTCTTGTAGGCGTTGCCCTTGCCGATCTTGACAGAGACACTCATCGCTTACTTACCACTCTTTCCGACCTTGCGGCGGATGACCTCGCCCGCGTACTTGACACCCTTGGCCTTGTACGGGTCGGGCTTGCGCAGCTTGCGGATCTTCGCGGCGACCTCGCCGACCTTCTGCTTGTCGATGCCGTCCACGTGGAACTTGGTGGGCGACTCGACCACGAAGGAGATGCCCTCCGGGGCCTCGACCAGGATCGGGTGGCTGTAGCCGAGCTGGAACTCCATGTCGGAGCCCTTCGCAGCGACTCGGTAACCAACACCGCTGATCTCCAGCGACTTGCGGTAGCCCGCGGTCACGCCGGTGATCATGTTCGCCACCAGCGTGCGGGTCAGGCCGTGCAGGGCCTTCGACTGACGCTCGTCGTTGGGGCGGGTGACGGCCAGAGTGCCGTCCTCGCCCTTGCCGATCTCGATCGGCGCGGCGACGAGGTGGGTGAGGGAACCCTTCGGGCCCTTCACCGAGACCGCCTGGCCATCGATGGTGACGTCCACGCCGGCGGGAACCGGGATGGGCAGCCGTCCAATGCGCGACATTGCTGTACCTCCGTTTCCCGAATTACCAGACGTAGGCGAGAACTTCTCCGCCTACGCCCTTCTTGGCAGCCTGCTTGTCCGTGAGGAGACCGGAGGACGTGGAGATGATCGCCACGCCCAGGCCGCCGAGGACCTTCGGCAGGTTGGTGGACTTTGCGTAGACCCGCAGGCCCGGCTTGCTGATCCGCTTGATGCCAGCGATCGAGCGCTCACGGTTGGGGCCGAACTTGAGCTCGATGGTCAGCTTCTTGCCGACCTCGCCCTCGGTGGGCTCCTCAACCTTGTAGGAGGAGATGTACCCCTCCTGCTGCAGGATCTCGGCGACGTGCGCCTTGATCTTGCTGGCCGGCATCGCCACGGAGTCGTGGTACGCCGAGTTCGCGTTACGCAGACGCGTGAGCATGTCTGCGATGGGGTCGGTCATGGTCATGATGGCCTCAGGCCTCTCTCGCCGTGGTTTCTCCGCGCCAGGTCCCCCTTCCGCACTCCGGGGAGTGCGGCAGGGGCACAAGCGCAGGGGACCTGCGACGTAGTAAGACTGGGTGCGAGCCCTCCCTCGAGAGGGCCACGGACGTCCATGGGGAAGCCGTGGCAGGGGGCCCGACCCCACAACCTTACGGGATTCCGTAGGAGAGCCCAAAAACGGGCGGTGTGGGATCGGGCACCTCTGCGTCGCGTACGGTGCCTAGGGCTCCGGTCTCTCCCGGGGGAGGACTACCAGGAGCTCTTGGTCACGCCCGGCAGCTCGCCGCGGTGCGCCATCTCACGGAGGCACACACGGCACAGGCCGAACTTGCGGTACACCGAGTGCGGACGGCCGCAGCGCTGGCACCGGGTGTAGGCCCGGACGCCGAACTTCGGCTTACGCTCGGCCTTCGCGATGAGGGACTTCTTCGCCATTGGCTCACGCCTCCTTGAACGGGAAGCCCAGAGCGCGCAGGAGCGCCCGGCCCTCGTCGTCGGTCTGAGCGGTGGTCACGACGGTGATGTCCATACCGCGCTGACGGTCGACCTTGTCCTGGTCGATCTCGTGGAACATAACCTGCTCGGTCAGACCGAAGGTGTAGTTGCCACGGCCGTCGAACTGCTTCGGGGAGAGGCCACGGAAGTCACGGATACGCGGCAGGGCCAGCGACACCAGACGGTCCAGGAACTCCCACATGCGGTCACCACGGAGGGTGACGTGGGTGCCGATCGGCTGGCCCTCGCGCAGCTTGAACTGCGCGATGGACTTGCGGGCCTTGGTCACGGCCGGCTTCTGACCGGTGATCGCGGTCAGGTCGCGGATCGCGCCCTCGATCAGCTTGCTGTCACGGGCGGCCTCGCCGACACCCATGTTGACCACGACCTTGACCAGGCCGGGGATCAGCATGACGTTCTCGTACGAGAACTGCTCGTGCAGCTGACCCTTGATCTCGGAGTTGTAACGCTCCTTGAGACGGGGGGTCACCTTCTCAACAGTCGTCTCAGACATCAGATGTCCTCACCGGTTCGCTTGGCAACGCGGATCTTGTTGCCCTCGTCGTCGAAGCGGTAGCCAACGCGGGTGACGACCTTCTTGCCGTCCTTCTCCACGACCAGCTGGACGTTGGAGACGTGAACCGGGGCCTCGACGGTGACGATGCCACCCTGGGTGCCCGGACCCGGCTTGGTGTGCTTCTTGACCCGGTTCACACCCTCGACCAGGACCTTGTTCTCAGCGGGGATGGCCTGGATGACCTTGCCCTGCTTGCCCTTGTCCTTGCCGGTGATGACCTGAACCAGGTCACCCTTCTTGATCTTCATGCTGTTCGCCATCGGTTAGAGCACCTCCGGGGCCAGCGAGATGATCTTCATGAACTTCTTGTCGCGCAGCTCGCGGCCCACCGGGCCGAAGATGCGGGTGCCACGGGGGTCACCCTCGGTGTTCTTCAGAACGACCGCCGCGTTCTCGTCGAAGCGGATGTACGAGCCATCCGGACGACGACGCTCCTTGACGGTGCGGACGACGACGCACTTGACGACGTCACCCTTCTTCACCGAGCCACCGGGGATCGCGTCCTTGACGGTCGCGACGATGACGTCCCCGATACCGGCGTAGCGGCGACCGGAGCCACCGAGAACACGGATGCAAAGGATCTCCTTGGCACCAGTGTTGTCGGCGACACGCAGTCGCGACTCCTGCTGGATCACAGCTTTCTCCTGATCGTCAACGAGAGTCGACGGGCCGGCCGCTGCTCACACCGGCGTCCCGGGGGGACCCTGTGCACATACGGCCGTACCTCATCGGCTTCGTTACTTGGCCTTCTCGAGGATCTCGACGACGCGCCAGCGCTTCGTCGCGGACAGCGGGCGGGTCTCCGCGAGGAGGACCCGGTCGCCGATGCCGCACGCGTTCTGCTCGTCGTGCGCCTTCAGCTTGCTCGTGCGGCGGATGACCTTGCCGTACAGAGCGTGCTTGACGCGGTCCTCGACGGCGACGACGACGGTCTTGTCCATCTTGTCGCTGACGACGAGACCCTCACGGGTCTTGCGGAAACCGCGCGTCTCGTTGGTGTTCTCAGTCATCAGGCGTTCTCCACCGTCTCGATGCCCAGCTCGCGCTCGCGCATCAGGGTGTAGATCCGCGCGATGTCCTTACGGACGAGCTTCAGCCGTCCGTGGTTGTCGAGCTGCCCGGTCGCCGCCTGGAAGCGGAGGTTGAACAGCTCCTCCTTGGCCTCACGGAGCTTGGCAACGAGGCCCTCGTTGTCCAGCTCGCGAAGCTCAGCAGCCTTGGTGCCGGCCGACATCAGCTCTCACCGTCCTCGCGCCGGACGATCCGGCACTTCATCGGGAGCTTGTGAGCAGCGCGGGTGAGCGCCTCACGAGCCACCTTCTCGTTCGGGTACGACAGCTCGAACATGACCCGACCCGGGTGCACGTTCGCGATCCACCACTCCGGCGAACCCTTACCGGAACCCATGCGGGTCTCGGCCGGCTTCTTGGTGAGCGGGCGGTCCGGGTAGATGTTGATCCAGACCTTGCCGCCACGGCGGATGTGACGGGTGATCGCGATACGAGCGGACTCGATCTGACGGTTCGTCACATAGGCCGGGGTCACGGCCTGGATGCCGAACTGGCCGAACGCCAGCTCGGTGCCACCCTTCGAAGCGCCACGGCGCTTCGGGTGGTGCTGCTTGCGGTGCTTGACCCGACGGGGGATCAGCATGTCGGTCAGGCCTCCGTTCCGGTGTTCTCGGCAGCCGGAGCCTCGGCAGCCGGGGCCTGGGCCTCGGCAGCGGCGGGACGACGGCCGCGGCCACCGCGCTCGCCACCACGGCGCTCGCCACCGCGGGCGGGACGACCACCCTCGGGACGGGCCGGGCGGTTGCCCGAGCGGGCAGCGGCGTTCTCAGCGCGGACCTCGGCGATGTTCTTGACGTCGCCCTTGTAGATCCAGACCTTCACGCCGATGCGGCCGAAGGTGGTCTTGGCCTCGAAGAAGCCGTAGTCGACGTTCGCACGGAGGGTGTGCAGCGGCACGCGACCCTCGCGGTAGAACTCCGAACGGCTCATCTCGGCGCCGCCGAGACGACCGGAGCACTGGACCTTGATGCCCTTGGCGCCGGACTTCATGGTGCCCTGCATCGACTTGCGCATGGCACGACGGAAGGAGACGCGGGAGGACAGCTGCTCCGCGACGCCCTGAGCCACGAGCTGGGCGTCCAGCTCGGGGTTCTTGACCTCGAGGATGTTCAGCTGGACCTGCTTGCCGGTCAGCTTCTCGAGGTCGCCGCGGATGCGGTCGGCCTCGGTGCCGCGGCGACCGATGACGATGCCGGGGCGAGCGGTGTGGATGTCAACGCGGACGCGGTCGCGGGTGCGCTCGATCTCGACCTTGGAGATGCCGGCGCGCTCCATGCCCTTCGTCATCATGCGACGAATGGCGACGTCTTCCTTGACGTAGTCCTTGTACAGCTTGTCGGCGTACCAGCGGGACTTGAAGTCCGTGCTGATGCCGAGGCGGAACCCGTGCGGGTTAACCTTCTGGCCCATTACCGGGTCCCTTCCTTGCTGCTGACGACCACGGTGATGTGGCTGGTCCGCTTGCGGATCCGGTAGGCACGACCCTGAGCGCGCGGACGGAACCGCTTCAGGGTCGGGCCCTCGTCAACGTACGCCTCAGAGATGTAGAGGTCGTCCACGTTGGAGTGGTTGTAGTTGTGCGCGGCGTTGGCAATGGCGCTGTCGAGCACCTTGCCGACCGGCACGGTGGCGGCCTGCGGAGCGAAACGCAGGACGGCCTGGGCCTCCGTGGCGTTCAGGCCACGGATGAGGTCCACCACGCGGCGGGCCTTCATGGGCGTGACGCGGATGTACCGCGCCTGGGCCCTGGCTTCCATGGTTGTCCCCTTAATGGAGTAAGTCATTGAGTCGTTCTGGCGGTGAAGCTCAGGCGACTAGCGACGCTTCGACTTGCGGTCGTCCTTGACGTGGCCGCGGAAGGTGCGGGTCGGAGCGAACTCGCCCAGCTTGTGGCCGACCATCGACTCGGTGACGAACACCGGGACGTGCTTGCGACCATCGTGAACCGCGATCGTGTGGCCGAGCATGCTCGGGGAGATCACGGAGCGACGGGACCAGGTCTTGATGACGTTCTGGGTACCCGCCTCGTTCTGAGCGTCCACCTTCTTGATGAGGTGGCCGTCGATGAAGGGGCCCTTCTTAAGACTGCGCGGCATCTGACCTGCTCCTAGCGCTTCTTGTTGGTCTTGCGGCGGCGCACGATGAGCTTGTCCGACGCCTTGTTCGGGCGACGGGTACGGCCCTCGGGCTTACCCCACGGCGAGACCGGGTGGCGACCACCGGAGGTCTTACCCTCACCACCACCGTGCGGGTGGTCGATCGGGTTCATGGCGACACCACGCACGGTCGGGCGGACGCCCTTCCAGCGCATACGGCCGGCCTTGCCCCAGTTGATGTTCGACTGCTCGGCGTTGCCGACCTCGCCGACGGTCGCGCGGCAGCGCGCGTCCACCAGGCGGATCTCACCGGAGGGCATGCGCAGGTGCGCCATCTTGCCCTCACGCGCCAGCAGCTGGATGCCGGAGCCGGCCGAGCGGGCCAGCTTGGCACCGCCGCCGGGACGCAGCTCCACCGCGTGGATGGTGGTACCGACCGGGATGTTGCGCAGCGGCAGGTTGTTGCCGGGCTTGATGTCGGCGCCGGCGCCGTTCTCAATCCGGTCACCCTGCGTGATGCCACGGGGGGCGATGATGTAGCGCTTCTCGCCGTCCGCGTAGTGCAGGAGCGCGATGCGCGCGGTGCGGTTGGGGTCGTACTCGATGTGCGCGACCTTGGCCGGCACGCCGTCCTTGTCGTGACGACGGAAGTCGATCACGCGGTAGGCGCGCTTGTGACCGCCACCCTGGTGGCGAGCAGTGACACGACCGGCGTTGTTACGGCCGCCCTTGCTGTGCAGGGGGCGAACCAGCGACTTCTCCGGCGTGGACCGCGTGATTTCTACGAAGTCGGCCACGCTGGAGCCACGACGGCCCGGCGTAGTCGGCTTGTACTTGCGGATGCCCATTTGGCTCTCTCGTCCTCGTCCTTATCGACGATCACGATCCCCTTGTCAGGAGACCGGACCACCGAAGATGTCGATGCGGTTGCCCTCGGCCAGCGTCACGATGGCGCGCTTGGTGTCCTTGCGCTTGCCAAAGCCCGTCTTGGAGCGCTTGCGCTTGCCCTGACGGTTGATCGTGTTGACAGCCTCGACCTTGACCGAGAAGACCGCCTCGACGGCCTGCTTGATCTGGGTCTTGTTGGCGCCCGGCGACACGATGAACGTGTACTTGTTCTCGTCGAGAAGGCTGTAGCTCTTCTCGGAGATGACCGGCTTCACCAGGACGTCACGGGGGTCCGTGAACGTCTTGCTCGTAACGTCGCTCATCAGGCGGCGCTCCCTTCGAGCTCGCCCTCAGCGGCAACGGCCTTGGCGGACGCGGCCGGACCGGCCACGAAACGCTCGAAGGCGGCCTGGGTGAAGACCACATCGTCGGAGACGAGCACGTCGTAGGTGTTCAGCTGACCGGCGTCCAGGATGTGCACGTTCGGCAGGTTGCGAGCGGACTTCAGGCCCAGCTCGTCCGCGCGCTCGACGACCAGGAGGACGTTCTTGCGCTCGGTGATCTTGCCGAACAGGCTCTTGGCGGCCTTGGTCGACGGCGCCTCGGTCGCGGTCACGCCGGTGACGACGTGGATGCGGTTGTGGCGGGCCCGGTCGGTGAGCGCACCGCGCAGGGCGGCGGCGATCATCTTCTTCGGGGTCCGCTGCGAGTAGTCGCGCGGCACGGGACCGTGCACGACGCCACCGCCGGCGAACTGCGGCGCACGGGTCGAGCCCTGACGGGCGCGGCCGGTGCCCTTCTGGCGGTACGGCTTCTTGCCGCCGCCGCGGACCTCGCCACGAGTCTTGGTCTTGTGGGTGCCCTGACGGGCCGCAGCGAGCTGCGCCACGACGACCTGGTGCATCAGCGGAACGCTGACCTTCGCGTCGAAGATCTCGGCCGGCAGCTCGAGGCTGCCGGTCTTGTCGCCAGCCGGCGACAGGATGTCAATGGTGCTCATTTCCTCACAGCCCCTTCGCCGCGGTGCGGACGAGGACGAGGCCGCCGTTCGGGCCCGGGACGGCGCCCTTGATGAGCAGCAGGCCCTTCTCCGCGTCGACCGCGTGCACGGTCAGGTTCTGGGTGGTCACACGCTCGTGACCCATCCGACCGGCCATGCGCAGGCCCTTGAACACGCGGCCCGGGGTGGCGCAGCCACCGATGGAACCGGGCGAACGGTGCTTGCGCTGGGTGCCGTGACCGGCGCCGAGACCACGGAAGTTGTGGCGCTTCATGACACCGGCGAAGCCCTTGCCCTTGGAGGTGCCGGTCACGTCGACCTTGACACCCGCCTCGAACAGCTCGGCGGTGATCTCCTGGCCCAGCGTGTACTCGGACGCGTCCGAGGTACGCAGCTCGACCAGGTGGCGGCGCGGGGTGACACCGGCCTTGGCGAAGTGGCCCGCGAGGGGCTTGTTCACCTTGCGGGGGTCGATCTCGCCGAAGCCGATCTGGACGGCGTCGTAGCCGGCCGGGCTGTCGGCGGTGTGGACCTGGGTCACGACATTGGGCCCAGCCTTGACGACGGTCACCGGAACGATCCGGTTGTTCTCGTCCCAGACCTGGGTCATGCCGAGCTTCTCGCCCAGGATGCCCTTAATCTGCTTAGCCATCTTCGGTGCGCCTCTCAGAGCTTGATCTCGATGTCGACGCCAGCCGGCAGGTCGAGACGCATGAGCGAGTCAACCGTCTTCGGCGTGGGGTCGAGGATGTCGATCAGACGCTTGTGAGTACGCATCTCGAAGTGCTCGCGCGAGTCCTTGTACTTGTGCGGCGAGCGGATGACGCAGTACACGTTCTTCTCAGTGGGCAGCGGCACCGGGCCCGCGACCTGCGCACCAGTGCGGATCACCGTCTCGACGATCTTCTTCGCCGAGGAGTCGATGACCTCGTGGTCGTAGGCCTTGAGCCGGATGCGGATCTTCTGTCCCGCCATGGCTACTTCGTAGTCCTTCGTCTTCTGCTGCTCGTACGGCCGGAGTCGTCCGGGTGGACTCCTCCGGTGGCGCCCCCGGGTGGTTACCTCCGACCCCCGCGCTCGGGCGTGTCGCCCTCTCGCTTGCAAAAAATCCGGAAGAGGTCACCCTCTCGCGGATTTCCCACGGGTTCGGCAGGTCTTGCACCCACCAGGCACCGGGTCGAGGCCCCGCCCACGCTTCCCGGAAGATTCCCGTACGTCCGCCCCGCAGCTGCCGCGGTGTCGACTACACACCACTGCATTCACACACTTCACGTGAACACATGAACGGCCATCACGGGAACGACGAGTACATGGGACTCGCTTCCGGTCCTCCCGGCGGGAGGCGCGCAGCATCGGCACTCAACCGAGCAACTTGGACATACTGCCACACGGAGCAGCCGGAATGCCAATCGGGGCCGGTGAGGTCTCCCTCACCGGCCCCGATCGTCACCGCGCGGGGGAACGCCCGCCACCGGCTACTTCTTCGGCGGGCGGCCGCACACCTGGTCGTAGTTGTTCATGGTGTTGGCGCACCACAGCTTGCCGTTGTCCGGCTCGAAGGTGTACTCGGCGAGCTCCATGTTGATCGGGTTGCAGTCCCGCTTGCCGTTGTACGGCGAGTACTTCGGGCACTTGCCGTTGTCCAGCTGCTGCAGGTGGGCGCGGAGCGCGTCCAGGCCCATGTCCTCGACGGCCGGGTTGGTGGAGGGCATGTAGCGGTTGGCCGACCAGGAGGCGCCCATGGTCGCGAACAGCGCGACCGCGCAGACCAGGCCGGCGGACAGCTGCGCCAGCGCCCGCGGGGAGATCCGGGCCGCCTTGGCCGGGGCCACCTCCTCCAGGGTGCCGCGCACCCAGCCGAAGCCCCGCTCGTAGGTGAGCATGACGCCCATCACGGCGAGGACGATCAGGCAGTAGAAGATGATCCAGGTGGTGCGCGGGTAGAGCTGGACGGCCTGGTTGTGCTCCATGTGCGAGGCGAACCAGAAGCGCAGCAGCCAGGAGCCGATCAGGACGAACGCGGCGGTGCGCACCACGATGTTGCGCAGGCCCAGGCCGATGCCGAGGCCGACGCCGAGCAGCAGCACCACGGCGAAGCCGCTCTGCCCGGCGAGCTCGCCGGCCTGCGGGAAGTTCTGGTAGTTCTGCCCGCCGGCGCGGTCCGAGGCCCAGCCCAGGACGTAGGCCGGGTCGATGTAGGTGTTGATGTAGGCGTAGCGGTCCATGGTGGACGCGCCGAGCCGGACCAGCTGGTAGAGCAACGGGGCGCCGATCACCGCGGCGGTGGCCAGCATCGCGCCGAGGAAGAGCGCCACCCGCTGGAGGGCCCGGCGGCCGCGGCGCCACGGGAAGATCAGCAGGACGAGCAGGAAGGAGCCCGGCGCGGCCCACAGGTACCAGCCGGAGTACCAGAGGAACATCACGCCGAACGCCACGCCGAAGCCGAGGCCCCGCAGCAGCGCCGAGCGGACGGACAGCTCGTCGGCGCGGCGGATCTCGCGGAAGCAGGCGGCCAGCAGCGGCAGCAGCACCAGCATCGAGCCGTGGCTGTAGGGGCGGATCGGGTCGAGGAAGACGATCGAGGTCGGCACGGCCACCGCCATCGCCCAGAACGGGCGCAGCAGCATCCGCCAGGCGACGTACGCCATCGGGCCGACCAGCGCGCTGAGGATCAGCTGGAGGTCCTTGAGGGCGTGGCCGACGCCGGCGATGCCGTTGTGGAAGACCTTGGCCCAGAGCGCCATCAGGGCCGGGAACAGCGGCGGGTAGACGCCCGGCAGGCCCTTGCCCCGGATCATGTCGTTGGCCATGCCCATGAGGTTGCCCGGGTCGCCCTCCTGGCCGCCGAGGCCCCAGGGGGTGCCGTGCAGCGCGACGACGATGCCGCCGGCCACCACGCCGGTGCTCAGGCCGGCCAGGGCGGCGCAGGCGAGGCGCTGGGCGACCTGGTAGTACCGCAGGGTGCCGCGGTAGGCGAGGAAGAGCAGGGCCGCGAGGAGCGGGAGGCCCACGACGGCCGCGTACTGCTGGATCTTGGCGAGTCCGCTGACCTGGCCGACGCGGGTGGTGGGGTTGACGCTGATGTGGGTGCACAGCAGCATGAAGCCGAGCGCCGCGACGACGCTGACGAGGGCCTCCGCGGCCCGCAGCAGCCAGCGGTTCTCGGTCCAGCGCGTCCACCGGGAGCCCGTCCCGGCGGCGATCGGCTTACCGGTGCCGGCGGGTGTCCCCGGGTCGCGTTCCGCGCCGGGGGGGCCGCCGACGACGTCCGGGGCCAGATCCGTCATGTCAAGTTCGCTTCCGTGAAGCGGCAGACTGCCGCAGGTCGGGCCGTCTCACCGGGGCGGGCGAGAGCAGCTGGCGCGGTCCGGGCGGCGCCGGGTGCGCGGTCGTCTCAGGTCGGCCGTCGGGTACGAACGGAGCGGCCGTCGCCGGACACGCTAGCAAGGCGGCTCCGGCCCTCGCCGGTCGCCTTGCGCCACGTGCCCGGCGTCGTCACCGGAACCGGTGTCAGCCGCGGCCGACGAGCTGTCCCTGCGGGGCGGCCGCGAGGGCCTTGCCGCGCAGGGTCTTCAGGTGCGGCGGCATCCGGCGGATCATCGCCAGCAGCAGCACCAGGCCGGCGCGGGCCAGGTAGATCATGGCCTTGACCGGGGAGGCGCTGGGGGTGCCGGTGGTGCGCTCGCGCATGGCGACCGGCACCTGGCGGATCACGAAGCCGCAGCGGGCGGCGCCGACCATGCTCTCGATGGTGTCGCCCAGGTACTCGACCGGGTACCACTGGGCGAAGAACTCGATCATGGTCTTGTTGCAGGCCTTGAACCCGGACGTGGTGTCCGTCAGGCGGGTGCGGGTGATCTGGGAGAGCACCACGGAGAGCAGCTTCATGGCCCACTTGCGGGGCCCGCGGACCTTGTAGCTGCCCTCGCCGTCGAAGCGGGCGCCGATGACGAGGTCCGCCTCCTCCAGCTTGGCCAGCAGGGCGGGCACGTACGCGGGGTCGTGCTGGCCGTCCGCGTCGCACTGCAGCGCGACGTCGTAGCCGTGCAGGTGGGCGTACCGGTAGCCGAAGCGCATCGCGCCGCCGACGCCGAGGTTGTACGGCAGCTGGGCGACCCGGGAGCCGCAGGCCGCGGCCACCGCGGCGGTGTTGTCCACCGAGCCGTCGTCGACCACCAGGGTGTCCACGCCGGGGAGCTTCTGCTGGATCTCGCGGAGGATCTTGGGCAGACCCTCGGACTCGTTCCAGGCCGGCAGGATGATCAGTACCCGCTTGCCGTCGATCATGCCCTCACCTCGGGGTCGTTCGTGCCGCTCGCCGGGTTGTCGGCCCCGGCCACCGGGAAGCCGTGGTGCTCGGCCAGATGCGCGCGCATCATCGCGATGTCCTCGGCCAGGGTGCGGGTCTCGGCCTCCAGGCGGGACGCCTCCCAGCTCAGGTGGAGCGAGACCAGCAGGACCAGCACGAAGCCGGCGAAGAGCACCAGGCTGACGCCCGAGGCGATGCCGAGCCGGCGGGCGGTCGAGTCCAGGATCGTGGGGAAGAAGCCGAGCGGCGCCACGACGACACCGATGGCGAGCCAGATCGCCGCGTACTTCTCCCGGAGTTGCTGTCGGCGCAGCAGCTCCAGGATGTAGACGAGCACCAGCACGCCGGTGATCGAGGTGATGACGGAGAGTTGCACGACTGGGGGCGCCTTTCAGCGGCAGTGGCGTGGCCAAAGGGTACGGACATATTAGAGGCGTGGCGTTCGCCCATCGCAGTCGCCCAGTGTGCTAGGCCCGGTCAGGAGGGGTCAGACCTCTGACGAGTGACGTGCCGCCAGCGGAGCCCTCGGCTCCGCCACGGCCGTGGCCGGAGCGGCGAGCGAGCGGGCCAGCGCCCATAGCATGGCAGCCGCGCTCACCCCGGCACCAGCCAGGTAGGCGAGTTCGACCCGCGAGGCGATCCCGCCGGGCGCCATGGTGACGGCGACCAGCACCACGGTGCCCGCCAGCCAGCCCAGCAGCTGCCGCTGGTGACGGCCGAGCGACAGCAGCGCCTGCCCGAACACCGTGGCGAGCATGTAACAGAGCGTGCCCAGCACCAGCCAGAGGAAGTCGCTCGCCCCCAGGACGTCCTGCGCCTTGAAGAGCAGCCGGATCGCCCACGGGCCGAGCAGCACGGTCGGCAGCCCGGCCGCGGCGCACATCAGCACGACGATGCCGCCGGTGCGCAGCAGGACCTTGCGGAACTCCGCGTGGTGGCCGGCCGCCGCGGCGCCGGAGAGCGAGGAGACCAGCGACGCCTGGATCGCCGCGTAGGCGAACAGCGGCACCCGGGCCAGCACCACCGCGTTGAGCAGCGCGGCGATCAGCGCCTTGGAGGACGGCGAGAGCACGCCGACGCTCACCACCGCGGCGTTGACCATGAGTTGGGCGAGCAGGGTGGAGCCGGTCAGCAGGCCGAGACCGGTGGTGACCTCCCGCCAGGCAGGCGCCGCGCCGCCGCGGCGGTCGGCGGCCACCTTGCGCATCCCGATCACGGAGGCGAGCAGCGGCGCCGCCACCAGGATCAGGCCGAAGGCGGCCGCGGAGTGCGCGCCGAACAGCGGGATCAGCGCGGCCAGGCCGATCCGCAGCCCGCCGTCGACGGCCAGCTGGGTCCCGTACGCGCCGAAGTGGCCGAGGCCGGCCAGCACGCCGCGGGCCACCGAGCTGACGGCCAGGCCCACCAGGGCCCCGCCGAGGGCGGCGACCAGGCCGAGGTCGCCGGAGAAGAGGCGGTCGGCGATCGGACGGGCCGCCGCGGCGATCACCGCGAGGACCGCGGTCAGCACCCCGGCCGTGACCAGCAGGATCCTGCGCACGGCCGGCCCGGGGCCGTGGCCGGCCACGTCCCGGGCCGCCACCAGGCGGGTCAGCTCCAGCTCCACCGGCGAGAACAGCCCGTACCCGACGGACATGACCACGGTCCAGAGCATCGAGACGCCCGCGACCTGGGTGGTGTCCAAGCTGTGCCCGGCCAGGGCCAGGAAGATGTACGAGGAGACGCCGAGGACGACGGTGCCGCCGGCGACGAGGCGCACGCCCGGGGGCAGCGCCCCCAGCAGCTTGGCCACCGGGTTCGTCATCGCAGCGCGGCCTTGGCCTTCAGCGGCTCCCACCAGGCGCGGTTCTCGCGGTACCAGGCGATGGTGGCGGCGAGGCCGTCCTCGAAGCGCACCTGCGGCTCGTAGCCGAGCTCCTCGCGGATCTTGCTGATGTCGATCGAGTAGCGCAGGTCGTGGCCCTTGCGGTCGGCGACGTGGTCGACCATGTCCCAGCCGGCCCCGGCGGCCTCCAGCAGCAGGCCGGTGAGCTCCTTGTTGGTGGCCTCGGTGCCGCCGCCGATGTTGTAGACCTCGCCGGCGCGGCCGCCCCGCATCACCAGCTCGATGGCCCGGCAGTGGTCCGAGACGTGCAGCCAGTCGCGGACGTTGCCGCCGTCGCCGTACAGCGGCACCTTCTTGCCGTCGATCAGGTTGGTGGTGAAGAGCGGGATGACCTTCTCGGGGAACTGGTAGTGCCCGTAGTTGTTGGAGCAGCGGGTCACCACGACGTCCATGCCGTGCGTGCGGTGGTAGGCCAGCGCCAGCAGGTCGGAGGAGGCCTTGGAGGCGGAGTACGGGGAGTTCGGGGCCAGCGGCCAGGTCTCGGTCCAGGAGCCCTCGCTGATCGAGCCGTACACCTCGTCGGTGGAGATGTGCACGAAGCGGCCGACGCCGTGCTTGCGGGCGGCGTCCAGCAGGACCTGGGTGCCGACCACGTTGGTCAGCACGAACGGGCCGGCGCCCGCGATCGAGCGGTCCACGTGGGACTCGGCCGCGAAGTGGACGACGACGTCGTGGCCGGGCATGACCTGGTCGACGGCGTCGACGTCGCAGATGTCACCCCGGACGAAGGAGTAGCCGCTGTGGCCCGCCACCGACGCCAGGTTGGCCTCGACGCCCGAGTAGGTGAGCTTGTCGAAGACGGTGATCTGATCCGTTGCGTCGGCGCCGAGCAGCTGGCGGACGAACTCTGAACCGATGAAGCCGGCGCCGCCGGTGACGAGGATGCGCATAGTGCGGGCAGTCTACCGGTGCCTTCCCGGCCCTCCGCCCTGGGTCGACCGGCCGCCCGCGGCCCCGGCCTGCGGCCCCGCGACGGCCCCGGCCTGCGCCGGGACCGGCCGGACACCCCCCGGCGGCCGGCGGGGGCGACGCGCGGAACCGGCCGGTCCGCGGGTCACATAAGCTGCGGGGCATGCGTGGAATCCTCTTGGCGGGCGGCACCGGGTCACGACTGTGGCCGCTGACCCGAGCAGTCTCGAAGCAGCTCCTCCCGGTCTTCGACAAGCCGATGATCTACTACCCGCTGTCGACGCTGGTCATGGCCGGCATCAGCGAGATCCTGATCATCACCACTCCGCAGGACCAGGAGCAGTTCCAGCGCCTGCTGGGCGACGGCTCCCAGCTGGGCCTCAAGCTGGAGTACGCCGTCCAGGAGAAGCCCGAGGGCATCGCGCAGGCGTTCGTGCTCGGCGCGGACTTCATCGGCGACGAGCCGGTCGCGCTGATCCTCGGCGACAACATCTTCCACGGCAGCGGCCTCGGCACCCGCCTCGCGCAGCACACCGAGCCGGTCGGCGGCCGCGTCTTCGCCTACCCGGTGGCCGACCCGACCGCGTACGGCGTCGTCGAGTTCGACGAGGCCGGCCAGGTCATCTCCATCGAGGAGAAGCCCGTCCAGCCGAAGTCCCGCTACGCGGTGCCCGGCCTGTACTTCTACGACAACCGCGTCGTCGAGATCGCCGCCGGGCTGACCCCGAGCGCCCGCGGCGAGCTGGAGATCACCGCCGTCAACGAGGAGTACCTCAAGGCCGGCGAGCTCCACGTGACCACCCTCGACCGCGGCACCGCGTGGCTGGACACCGGCACCTTCGTCTCGATGGTGCAGGCGTCCGAGTTCGTCCGGGTCATCGAGGAGCGCCAGGGCTTCAAGATCGGCTGCATCGAGGAGGCCGCCTGGCGCGCCGGCCTGATCGACGCCGCCCGGCTGCGCGAGCTCGCCGAGCCGCTGCGCAAGAGCGGCTACGGCGACTACCTGATCGCCCTGCTCGACGAGGAGGCCGCGCGATGAGGTTCCGTGAGCTCTCCACCCTCCCCGGCGTGTTCGAGGTCACCCCGCAGCAGCACGGCGACCCGCGCGGCCTGTTCATGGAGTGGTACCGCTTCGACCGGCTGGAGGAGGTCGTCGGCCACCCCCTGCGGCTCGCCCAGGGCAACCTCTCGGTGTCGGCCAAGGACGTCGTCCGCGGCATCCACTTCGCCGACGTCCCGCCCGGCCAGGCCAAGTACGTCAGCTGCGTGCGCGGCGCCGTCCTCGACGTGATCGTGGACCTGCGGGTCGGCTCCCCGGCCTTCGGCCGCTGGGAGTTCGTCCGGCTCGACGACGTCGAGCGCAGGTCCGTCTACATCCCCGAGGGCTTCGGCCACGGCTTCTGCGCGCTCACCGACGACGCCACGCTGTCGTACGTCTGCTCCGAGACCTACAACCCGACCGGTGAGCACGCCGTGCACCCGCTCGACCCGGACCTCGGCATCGAGTGGCCCACCGACGCCCCGCAGCTGTCCGCCCGCGACGACGCCGCTCCCTCGCTGGCCGACGCGATCGCCTCCGGTCTGCTGCCGGACTACGAGAAGTGCCTGGCCTTCACCGAGGGCCTGCGCACCCGCTGATCCCGCGCGATGCCCGGGCCCGCCGCCCCTCGGCGGGGCCCGGGCATCGTCGTACCGGGCGGGCGGCGGCCCGGCGGGCGCCGGGGAGGGGCTCAGTATGATGGGCCAGCCGCAGGGTCTCTGCCCTGCTCCCGGCCCCGACCAGACCAGCGGATGTGCCCCCCTCATGACCACACTGGAAATCCTGCTTCCGTACTACGGCGACGTCGCGCTGATGCAGGCCGCGGTGCACAGCGTGCTGGCCCAGACCGACGGGGACTGGCGGCTGACCGTCGTCGACGACGGCCGCGAGCCCGGGGTGCCGGAGTGGTTCGCCGCCCTCGGCGACGACCGGGTGCGGTACTTCCGCAACGAGCGGAACCTCGGCGTGACCGGCAACTACCGCAAGTGCCTGGGCATGGCCGAGCACGAGTACATGATGTTCATGGGCACCGACGACATCATGCTGCCCAACTACGTCGCCACCATCCGCTCGATCCTGGCCCAGCACCCCGGTGTCGCGATGATCCAGCCGGGCGTCCAGGTGATCGACGGCGACGGCAGGCCCAGCAGCTCGCTCGCCGACGAGGCCAAGCGCCGGATCTACGCGCCCAGGCAGCAGGGCCGCGTGCTGATGGGCGGCGAGGACCTGGCCGTCAGCCTGCTCAAGGGCAACTGGCTGTACTTCCCCTCGATCTGCTGGCGCACCGAGGCCATCAGGAGCACCGGCTTCCGCGACAACCTGGAGATCATCCAGGACCTGGCACTGGTCATCGACCTGCTCCAGGCCGGCGAGCAGATGGTCGTCGACGACGTCCGGGCGTTCCAGTACCGCCGCCACGCGGTCAGCATCTCCTCCTCGTCCGCCTTCAGCGGCACCCGCTTCACCGAGGCCCGGCGCTACTTCCTGGACGCCGCCGACCGCCTCGACGAGCACGGCTGGCCGCGCGCCGCCAAGGCCTCCCGGCTGCACCTCTCCGCCCGCATCCACGCGCTGACCCTGGTGCCCGGCGCCGTGCGCGCCGGCCAGTGGGACGGCGCCCGGACGCTGCTGCGCAACGCCACCAGCACCGCGGGCAAGCCCCGCTGAGCCGGTAGGCCCCGCCGATCCGTCGGGCCCCGCCGGGCCCGCCTCCCGTCGGCGCCCGCCCCCACCGGGCCGCGCCGACCACGCCCCTCCCCCGCTGAGCCCCTCCCGCTAGGAGTCCCGCACCATGACCGCTCCGCACACGGCCCCGGCCCGGGTGGCCGTCCTCGGCGGCACCGGCTTCATCGGCCGGGTGCTCGGCGCCCGCTTCCAGGAGCAGGGCGCCGAGGTCCTGTCCCTGGCCCGCAAGGCGCCCGAGCTCCCCGCCCCCGGCCGCTTCGCCGCCTTCGACCTGTGCGCCTCCGAGCCCGCCGAGCTCACCGCGCTCCTGGAGCGCGAGCGGATCGACACCGTGGTCAACGCCGCCGGCGGCATGTGGGGCCTGAACGACGCGCAGATGCACGAGGCCAACGTCGTCCTGGTCGAGCGGCTGGTCGAGGCGATCGGCGCGATGGCCGTCCCCGCCTGGCTGATCCACCTCGGCACCGTCCACGAGTACGGCCTGGTGCCGGTCGGCGTCAGCCAGCACGAGGCGGACACCGCCGCCCCGGTGATGGAGTACGGCCGGCTCAAGCTGATCGCCACCGAGACCGTGGTGCGGGCCGTGGAGGCCGGCCGGCTGACCGGCACCTCGCTGCGGCTGGGCAACGTGGTCGGCGCCGGACAGCCCGGCCACAGCCTGCTCGGCGTGATGGCCGCGAAGCTCGACGAGGCCCGGCTCGCCGGCGAGAAGGCCGCGCTGTCCCTGCAGCCGCTCACCGCGCAGCGCGACTTCGTCGACCTCACCGACACCCTGGACGCCATCGTCCTGGCCGCCGAGGCGCTCGCCGCGGGCCGGGCCGTCCCGCCGGTGGTCAACGTCGGCACCGGCACGGCCTCCTCCGCCCGCCACCTGGTCGAGCTGCTGATCGAGGAGAGCGGCGTGCCGACCGGGATCACCGAGGTCCCCGCGCCGGACGGCGCCGGCCCGGAGACCGAGTGGCAGCAGCTGGACGTCACCCTCGCCCGCGAGGCGCTCGGCTGGGCCCCCCGCCGCTCGCTGCGCGAGGCCGTCCGCGCGCTCTGGCAGGCCCAGGTCTCCCGCCAGGGCGTGTCCGACAAGCCTTAAGACGTGCCTCCGGGCCCGGCCCCGCCCCGGTGGCGGCCGGGCCCCGCCCGCCGTACCGGCCCGCCACCCCCGGGGAGTCATGAGCCGACGCCGCCTCCCACCGCCGACCCCCCGCCCCCGCGGAGCCCGTACGCACGGCACGCTGGCGCGGCTGTGCGGCGGCCGGGCCAACTCCTTCGGCGCGCTGCGCCTGCTGCTCGCCGTGGCCGTCGTGGTCTCGCACGTCTACCCGGTCGGCTGGGGGCGGCTGGACCCGCTGTGGGAGTGGAGCGGTCAGCGCACCGACCTCGGCAAGACCGCCGTCCTGGGCTTCTTCGCGCTCTCCGGCTTCATGATCACGGGCAGCGCGGCCCGGCTCGGCCCCGGCCGCTACCTCTGGCACCGCGCGCTGCGCCTGCTGCCCGGGCTGGCCGCCTCGCTGACGATCTGCGCGCTCGTCCTGATGCCGGCGCTCTACCTCCACCAGCACGGCTCCCTCGACGGCTTCTGGGGCCGACCCGACGGCCCGGCCGCGTACCTGACCAGCCTCGGCAGCGCCTCCCCCACCACCGGCTGGGACGTCTCCGGGGTGATAGCCGAGGGCGTGCGGGCCGGCACCAACTTCGACCGCAGCCTCAACGGCGCGCTGTGGTCCCTCAAGTACGAGGTGCTCTGCTACCTGCTGGCCGGGCTGATCGCCGCGCTCGGGCTGCTGCGCCGACGGGTGGTGCTCGCGGCCGCCGCGGCGCTGTGGCTGCTCACCGTCTCCGGCCTGGCCGATCTGCCCTCGCCCGCCAGCCCGCTGGCCGGGCCCGCGCTCGACCTGCCCGGCGTGGGGCGGCTGAGCGGTTACCTGCTGGTCCACCTGGGCCTGGTGTTCCTGCTCGGCGCCGCCCTGCGGCTGTGGGCCGACCGGGTGCCCGTCCACGACGGGCTGGCGCTGGCCGCCGCGCTCGCCTTCGTCGTCACCCTGCGCCTCGGCGCCTTCCCCGAGCTCGGTCACCCGGCCCTGGTGTACCTGCTGCTGTGGGCGGCGGCCCGGCTGCCGGCCTGGTGCCAGGCGATCGGGCGGCGCCACGACTACTCGTACGGGGTGTACGTGTACGGGTTCCCCGTCGAGCAGGCGCTCGCGCTGATCGGCGGCGCCTCGCTGGGCACGGCGGGCTTCCTGGCGTGCGCACTGACCGCGACCGGGGTGCTGGCCGCGTTCTCGTGGCACTACGTCGAGGAGCCGGCCCTGCGGCTGCGCGACCGTTCCCTGCCGGGCCCGCGGGCCCGGACGGTCAGTCCTTGAACACCCAGACCTTCATCAGCAGGAACCGCGCCACCGTGGCCAGGCCGTTGGCCACGATCAGTCCGCCGACCTCGACGACCTTGGAGGCGTCGGGGGCGGCGAGGTCCAGCAGCGCCAGCACGCCGGCGCTGAGCCCCAGTCCGATCAGGAAGGCCACCGCGCCCTGGAGCTGGTGACGCAGCGCGCCCTGGGAGCCGGTGATGCCGAAGGTGAACCGGCGGTTGGCCGCGGTGTTGGCGACCGCGCTGACCGCCAGCGCGATCAGGTTCGCCGCCTGCGCGTCGACGAACAGCCGCGCGACCACGTACAGGCCGAGGTAGAACAGCGTGCTCAGCACGCCGATCACCAGGAACGACGGGATCTGCCGCTTGACCGTGCCGGCCGGCGCGGCCGGCTCCTCGCGTACGGCCCCGGCCGGCTTCTCCGTGGAGACCATCTGATTGTCCATGCTTCCGTCGTCGGGTCAGGAGAGCTCGTACACGGCCATCCGGCCGTTGTCGTAGACCGGGGTGGCCAGCGTGCCCAGCAGCGGTGACTCCGGCGCCACCTTGCGGTTGACCACCACGTAGCGCACCTTGTACCGGTCGTGCAGCCGGTCCAGGATCTGCGCCGTCGGGTGGTAGACCGCGTCGTCGTTGAGCTTCAGCAGCTCCTGGTCCCAGAAGGTGCCGGACTTCTCCGACATCAGCCGCGGCGAGTACGCCCAGCCCTCCACCAGCACCGAACGCTCGGAGTAGGCGCTCAGGTAGAAGGAGAGGGAGTTCCAGCAGACCGCCTTGGGATCGGCGAAGTCCGTCTCGGAGCGGCAGTGCGCGTTGGTGGCCAGCACGTCGGCCGGCTCGCTGTGGGCGCGCACCCAGCGGGCGGCCTGCACCTGACTGGCCGGCAGCGGCCAGGCGCCCTCCCAGGGGGTCTGCCGGGACTGCTCGACGTCCAGCAGCAGGGCCGGCGCTGCGCCGGCGGGGCGGCGTGGTGCTGCT
>NZ_JBSGFD010000062.1:0-43910 GCF_053603215.1 Kitasatospora sp. NPDC004240
AGCGAGACGTGGACGAAGAACACGTTGTCCCGGCCGACCTCGTGGCGCACCTGGCGCACGGCCTCCAGGAACGGCAGCGACTCGATGTCGCCGACGGTGCCGCCGACCTCGGTGATCACCACGTCGACGTCCTCGGTGGCCATCCGCCGGATCCGGGACTTGATCTCGTTGGTGATGTGCGGGATCACCTGCACCGTGTCACCCAGGTACTCCCCGCGCCGCTCCTTGGCGATCACGGTCGAGTACACCTGCCCGGTCGTCACGTTCGCCGACCCGTGCAGATTCGTGTCCAGGAACCGCTCGTAGTGACCGATGTCCAGGTCCGTCTCCGCACCGTCGTCGGTGACGAACACCTCCCCGTGCTGGAACGGGTTCATCGTGCCCGGGTCCACGTTCAGGTACGGGTCGAGCTTCTGCATCGTCACCCGCAGACCACGGGCCTTCAACAGCGCGCCGAGGCTGGAGGCGGTGAGGCCCTTGCCGAGCGAAGAGGCGACACCCCCGGTGACGAAGAGGTGCTTGACCGTCGGGTTCGAGCGAGTCGGCTTGGCCAAGGGAAGACTCCGTGGTGGCGGGCGGACGGATGGTGGGGTGGGTGGGGTCAGCGGACGGGCACCGGTTCGGGGGCCGGCCCCGGCTGCGGCACGGCGGCCGGCTCCGGCTCGTCCGCGGTGCTCAAGGTGCCCCGGGCGATGGCCCGTTCGAGCCACCAGCCGGCCAGCAGGGAGGTGAGCACGGCGGTGAGCACCAGGGTGGTGAACACGGAGGCGTTGATGATCCCCGCGTCCAGGGCGACGGTGGCCACGACGATGCCGGGGCCGCCGCGGGCGTTCATGGCGACCGCGAGGTGCACCGACTCGGTGGCCGGGCGCCGGGTCAGCCGGGCGCCGGCGTACACGCTGACCGCCTTGACCAGGCAGGCCACGGCCAGGAAGCCGGCCGTGAACAGCGGGTCGAAGTCGTGGACGAGGTTCAGCTTGAGCCCGACGACCGCGAAGTAGACCGGGATGAAGAAGCCGGTGGCGAAGCCGCGCACCGCCGCGATCGGCCCGTCCGAGGAGGCCGCGCCGCCGAGGCCGGACATCAGCCCGACGACGAAGGCGCCGTACATCGGGGCGACGCCCAGGTAGAGGCAGGCGGCCGCGGCGGCCAGCACCGCGGAGACCCGGACGGCCACCTGGCCCAGCGGGCCGGTGCCCTGGGCGCGGCCGGCGAAGCGGCGCAGCAGCAGGCCGAGCGCGGCGACCAGGCCGAGGAAGGCCACCGAGGCGACGGAGTGGTAGAGCGCCGAGGCGTTGGGCGAGGTGATGCCCAGTTCGGGGGCGAGGCCGAAGCCGCCCTTCTTGCCGCCGGCGACCAGGCCGACGGCGACCGAGACCAGCACGTTGAGGACGATGTCCTCCAGGACGGCCACGGAGAGCACCACCCGGGCGAAGGCGGTCCGGATGATGCCGAGGTCCAGCATGATCCGGGAGATCACCGGGATGCTGGTGATCGCGATGCTGCAGGCGATCACCAGGGTGAGCGCGGTGCCGTTGCCCGCCGGGCCGACCAGCTCGGAGGTGTCCACCACCCCGGCGACCAGCAGGCCGAAGGCGAACGGGATCACCATGCCCACCACCGAGATCACCCCGACGGTGCGGCCGTCCCGGCGGGAGAAGACCGCCCGCATCTCGACGCCGGCCAGGAACATCAGCAGCAGCATGCCGAGCTGGTAGACGAGTTCCAGTCCGGTGAAGACCGGCCCCTGCTTGGGAAAGATCCATTTCTGGACGTCCGGGAGCAACTGCCCCAGCAGGGTGGGCCCGAGGAGGAGTCCGCCGAGGATCTCGCCGATCACCGGGGGCTGGCGCAGCCGCCCGAACAGCCGGCCCGTCAGGTGGGCCGACAGGAGCAGCAGCACCAGCGCGGTGAGGAGCCGGAACAGGTCAGCCTGTGACACGGCTGTCCAGACTGAAGCGGGAGGCCACCGCCGACCGCGAGCCGGTGTACTTGCCGTCGTAGCCGACCGCCTCGCCCTGCATGGACCAGAAGGCGAGCTTCCCGATCATCATGCCGGGGTAGACCCGGACGGGGTGGGCGACCTTCATCTCCAGCGTCCAGGGGAACACCGCCCCGCTGTGGCCGAGCGGCGCGGAGAACTGGATCCAGATGCCCAGGGTGGAGGCCGAGCGGCAGGCGTAGAGGGTGGCCGCGTAGTGCGGGCTGCCCATCGCCTCCATGGTGCCGCCGAGGTAGAAGCGGCCCGGCTCCAGGACCATGCCCTCGGGGCCCATCTTGACGTGCTGGGCCTGCGGGGGCTCGAAGCAGTCGATGACGTCCTGCTCGTACCAGAGGATGTCGTCGGCGAGCCGGAAGCCGTAGCTGTTGGGCTCGATCCGCTCCGGGTCGAAGTCGTCGATGTGGATGCGTCCGGCCCGGACCTCGGACAGGATCTCGGCTCCGCTCAGGATCACAGCCAGCTCCCCAGCAGCTCGTGGACGGCGGTGCGGTACTCGTCGAGGCCCGCCCCGTTGACGATGACGGCGTCCGGCTCGATCAGGTCGATCTCCCGGGTGGAGCGGTCGGCGCGGGTCGGGTCGTCGCGCCCGTCGAGCCGGCTCTGGCGCAGTTCCTCGTCGCAGGTGATCCGCAGCACCCGGAAGCCCTGGGCGCGCAGGGCGCGGGCGTCCACGTGCGGGTCGCGCAGGTCGTCGTTGACGACGATGTCGGCGTCGGTGGCGGCGAGCCGGCGGGTGAAGTCGTCGGCGAGCGAGGCGGGGTTGATGCGGCGCATCGCGTCGGCGAGCGCCTCCATCAGGACCTGGTCCTGGGCGTCGGCGCGCAGCGTGGCGCCGGCCGCGCGGTAGACCTGCTCCTGGAGGTCGTACAGCGGCTTGGCGAGCTTGACCCGGGCATGGGTGAGGCCCTTGGCGCGGGCGAACTCCTCGATCAGCGTGGCGCTGGTGGACTTGCCGACGCCGGCCAGGCCGACCACGCAGACGCGCAGGGAGTCGGGCTTGCTGGTGGTCACGTCGTCTCCTGGGAGGTGGTGGAGGGGGCGGGCGTACGGGCCAGGACGGCGTCGGGGTCGACGTCGAGGGTGCCGGTCAGGCGGACCATGGCCACCGAGTCCAGGACGGTGCGCAGTTCGGCCAGCGAGCCGTAGAAGCGCGTGTAGTCGGGCACCAGGTGGGACTGCCAGGTGAAGAAGGTGGTGTCCACCTGGCGGTCGATGATCTTGTTGAGGTGGGCCCAGCGCTCGTTGTCGTCGGTGAGGTGACGCACCGCCAGCGGCTCGCCCGGCCGCACCTCGGGCAGCAGGATCGCGGCCAGCCGCCGGGGCTCGGCGGAGAACTCGGCGCCCAGCCAGGACTCGAAGACGTCCGGGTCCATCAGGATCTTGTGGCCCGGCCCGTACGAGTCGAGCTCCGGGTCGACCTGCTCGCGCACCAGCGTCTCCAGCCGGGCGTCGGCCCGGATGGTGCCGACCCCGACGTACGGGTAGTCGCGCCACGGGTGCACCGTGATGCCGCCCTGGCCGTCGAGGGTGCAGAACAGCTTGTCGCCGGTGAAGTAGCTCCAGCCGGGGCGGCGCAGCGCGGAGAGCAGGGTGGTGGTCTTGCCGGCGCCCTTGGGGCCGGCGACGACCACGGCCTCGTCGCCGCGCTGCAGGCCGGAGGCGTGCAGCACGACGGTGCCGAGGTCCTCCTCGTGGCGGATGACCAGGTCGCGGACGAAGTCGAGGACCTGGACGGTGGACGCCTCGGTGATCCGCAGCAGGAAGGTGCCGTCCTTGCGGGCGTCGACGGGGGCGTCCAGGTAGGTGGCGCGGTTGACGTACAGCCGGCGGCCGCCGCGGTCGACGACGTGCGCGTCGAAGTTGAACTCGGCGGCGTTGCTGCGCCGGATGACGGACTGCGGCAGCTCCCAGACGGCGGGCTCGACGTCCGCGTCCGGCCGGTAGCCGTGGACCTCGATCGCGAAGGTGGGCTCGTGCGCCCCCTGCCCGGAGATCAGGTGCCGGAAGAAGCGCCGCACGGGGGCGAAGGCCTGCTCCGCGTCCTCGGCGACGTCGAACCGCACCGTGGTGTGCAGGAAGTTGAGGTACTGGATCACGTCCGGTCGGTTCCGTTCTCGGTCGGCGGGGTGGCGGCCACGGCCCGCAGCAGGGCGTCGGCGTGGGCCTGGAGCGACTGGGCCCAGATCGGGTCCAGCAGGGGGGCGAGTCCGTCGACGCCCAGGTCGAAGGCGATGCCGAGGCCGACCTTCGCGCCGGTGGGGGTGGTCTCGACCGTCCACTCGCCGGTGAGGCGTTCGAGGTCGCCGGCGGTCTGCTCGAAGCCGAGCAGCGGGCCGGGCCGGGCGGTCTCCTCCTGGACCCAGGTCACCTCGCTGCCGTTCAGCAGGACGGTCCACTCGGTCGAGCGGCGCCGCTTGTCCCCGGTCGGCAGGACCCGGACGCCGAGCACGTGCTCGGCCCGGGGGGCGAAGGCGAGGCAGTCCTTGACCACGGCCCACAGCTCGTCCGCGGACCGTCCGTCGATCTGTGCCACCGCGTGGATCTCGGGCAACTTGATCACACCTCTCTGCTCAGGCGGCCTTCATGAAGGGGGCCAGGAATCCGATGTCGAGGCCGGCGGCCCGGGCCAGGCCGGCCCAGACGCGCAGGGTGCGCAGCATGTCCCGCTGCCCCTCGGCGACCAGCCGGTCCGGCAGTTCGCCGGGGAAGGCCTCCAGCAGCCGCTCCCACAGCACGTGGATCTGCTCGACCCGGCAGCTGTCGCCGCCGAACTCCTCGTCGAGGCCGAAGACCTCGATCAGCTGCGGCCCGGTGGCGTCGACCACCTCGCGCATGCCGTACTCCAGCGCCACCGCGAGGCAGTGGGCGTCGTCGACCGGCGCGCGGCCGGCCAGGCGCTGGTCGACGTCCAGCAGCTGCTCCAGGAAGCGCAGCTTGGCGGCCTGCTGCATCTGCGGCTGGTCGGCGCCGCCGACCAGGTCCTCGACGTAGGCGCGGCCCTCGGCGAGCATCAGCCAGGCGGCCTGCACCCAGGCCTCGACGGCCTGCGGGCCGGGCATCGCGTGCCCGCCGCGCACCGAGGGGAACGCGGTGAGCCGGCCGGCGACGCCGGTGGTGGACTCGGTCATCTGCTGCTCCTGCGTGAGGTCCTGGGTCATGCCGCCGCCTCCTGGTCGCGGTCGTGGCGGTACCGCAGGTCGAGCCGGGCGGCGCCGGAGCGCAGGGCGCGCAGCACGGTGGCGGCGTCCCGGGCGTCGAGCTTGGCGAGCTCCTCCAGGCCGACCGGGTCGACCGACAGCGGCAGGTCGCGGTCGGCGCCGGGCAGCACCACCGAGCCGCCGGGGGCGACCAGCAGGGCGGCGCCGGGCAGGTAGGGCTGGACGGTGCCGGTGACGTCGAGCCGGACGGTGACCGTGTCGGCGGTGCCGGTGGCCCGCAGGCAGTCCAGGACCAGCGCGGTGTACTCCTCGGCGAGCGGCTGCCCGGCGGCCGAGGGGTCGAGGGCGTCGGCGATCCGGCGGCGCAGCCGTTCCAGCTCGCCGGCGACCGCGCGGACCCGCCCGTCGCGCCAGACGTCCGCGGCCACCAGCCGGGTCCAGCGCAGCGCGTACCACTTGCGGGTGGTGTAGACGTCGCCGTGGTACGAGAGCAGCGCGTCCATCGCGTGCAGCAGCACGTTGTACGCGTAGCCGACGCGGCCGCGGGTCTCCCCGGCGCTCTCGGCGAGCACGGTGTGGACGGCCTGCTCCAGGGCGGTGTGCAGGGCGGCCCTGGACCACACGGTGGCGAGGGCCGGGAGGGCGTCCAGGTAGGGCGCGGTGCCGTCCAGGGCGATGCCGTTGACGATCCGTTCGGTCTGCTTGCGGCGGGGCTCGCGGGTCTTGTCCCAGGCGCGGAAGCCGGCCACGGTCTCCCCGGGGGCCGCGGCGGCGAGGCGCTCCAGCTCGGCGAGGTTGTCGGCGAGTTCGGCCCGGGAGAAGGAGACGACCTCCAGGTGGTGGCCGTCCTCGAAGATCTTGGTGGAGATCCGCGGGCCGTCGATCGCGGCGTCCTGGATCCGGATGAAGTCCAGGTCGCTGGTCGCGTTGGCGAGGCCGTGCACCGGGGAGCTGGTGAGCAGCAGCCGGCCCTCGCCGACCCGCTCGCGCATCAGCGAGCCGAGCCACTCGGGCTCCAGCGCGCGGGTGGCGAGGAATGCCGCGACCTGCTCATGACGGTGTGCGGTCAAGTCCTGTGGTGACAGGGCATGGGGAAAACCGGTGGGTACGCCCATCGGAGGTCAACTTCCTTCGGTCGGGTCCGTCGGTCGGGTCAGGGGTACGCGGGCGCCGGGGCCGTCCCCACCCCGAGCTGCCGCAGCACGAGCCGGGCGGGCAGGGTGTTGTCGACGGTGTCCAGGTCCGTACCGGCCGGGATACCGGGGCCGGTCGCCGCGTGGATCGCGTGCAGTCGCGGGTCGCCGGTGTAGACGACGTGCGCGCCGCTCTTGGCGCACGGCCGCACCACGCCGCCGTCGCCGGTGAGCAGCGAGGAGGGCTGGTAGTCGTCGTCCAGCACCAGGAACGCCACCGGCGGCGGGGCGTCCTCGTCGGCCAGCGGGCACCCGTCGGCGTCGAGGAATCCGCGCACCACCGGCCGGCCGTCCGCCGGGTCGGTGAGCGTGCGCAGCGCGGCCAGCGCGCGGGCCATCGCCGCGCCCGCGCGCACCGGGTCGTCCTGCTCGGTGGCCCAGAGCGAGCCGTTGTTGGCCGGGTGGTAGATCACCCGGGAGCGCGCCACGTCCAGGGCGCCGGCGGTGGCCACCGCCGCCAGCCCGGCGCGCACCAGGTGGTCGTTGACGTGCACCAGGTGGGTGGAGCCGACCATGCCGTGGTCGGCGCCGAGGACGACGGTGTCCTCCGGCCCGGCCCGGTCCAGCACCCGGCCGAGGATCGCGTCCGAGCCCCGGTAGCAGCGCTCCAGGTACGACCAGACCCGGTCGGCGATGTCCGGACGGTGCGCGGCGCTCTTCTCGTCGCAGAAGCCCAGCAGTTCGTGGCCGACGTCGTCGGTCATCGGCAGGTAGACCACCACCAGGTCGGCGGCGTGCTCGGCGAGCACCGCGTCGGCGGCCGCGCCGAAGGCCCGGGTGGCGCACTCCACCGAGGAGAGGAAGACCTCCTCGGCCGAGCCGTCGCCGCCCTCGGCGAGCCGGGGCCCGAAGACCCCGGCCCGGTAGAGCGGGCCCACGCCCTCGCCGGCGAACGGCGGGCAGTCGCGCAGCCGCCGCACCAGGCGCCGGTTGCGGCCGCCGGTGCGCGGCACCCAGACGCCGGTGTGCGCCAGCAGCAGCCGCTCCGGCGTCCGGACGCAGGCCACCCAGGTGCCGAGCCCGTCGGCGTCCAGCGCCAGCGGGCGCCAGCGCCCGTCGGGGCCGGCCACCAGCTCGGCCCCGGCGGTGGCCAGCCGGACCTCACCGCCGGCGCCGGTCTCCACCTCGACCAGGTGGCCGCCGACGTCCCAGTGCCGCGGGCCCCCGCCGGGGGTGAGCTCCAGGACGGCGTGCCGGGTGAGCCGGCGGCTGTACGCCTCCACCGCGCCGTCCACGTACTGGCCGACCGCGCTCTGCTCGTCGAACACCCAGGGGGCGTGCACGAAGGCGCTGCGCAGGTCGTTCTCCGAGGCGCTCTCCCACACCGGGGGGACCGCCGGGAAGCGCGGCGCGAAGCCGCTGACGTGGTCGGCGAGCCCGTCGCCGGCCCCGGGCACGGTGTACCCGGTGACCCCGTGCTCGGCCGGCCAGGTGCCGGTGAACAGGGTCGCCAGCGACGGCGGGGTCTGGCAGTTGGGACGGGCCGGGCGGGCCGCCGCCACGGTGCCGCCGGCCCGCATCCGGGTGACGGCCGGCAGCGCGCCCTCCCGTTCCAGCCGGTCGACCACCCAGTGCGCGGCGGCGTCCCAGACCACCCAGTAGACCGTCATCGGGCCATCAGCCCCGCGACCAGGGCGGGCAGGGCGGCGACCGAGTCGATCTCGTGGTCGGCCCGGCCGGTCAGGCCCTCGGCCCGCTGGTCGGCGTACTTGCCGGTGCGCACCTGCACGGTGCGCAGTCCGGCCGCCTCGCCGCCCGCGACGTCGGTGCTCGCGTCGTCGCCCACCACCAGGCAGGCCCCCACCGGGACCCCGAGCGAGCGGGCCGCCAGCTCGAAGAAGTCGGTGGCCGGCTTGCCCAGCACCCGCGCGGTGGCCCCGGCCGCGTACTCCACGGCCGCGACGACCGCGCCGGTGTCCAGGTGGTCGCCGTCGGCCCGCTTGAAGTAGCGGCCGCGCTGCAGGGCCAGCAGTTCGGCCCCGTCGCGCACCGCGCGGAACGCGCCGTCCAGCGCCGGGTAGTCCAGGACGTCCCGGCAGTCGCCGATCAGCACATGGGTGTACGGCGGCTCCTGGGCCAGGCCCGGCAGTTCGCCGAGCAGGGCCTTCGACACCAGCGGGTAGGCCCGCGCGCCCGGCGCGGCGGCCAGCAGCTGCTGGGCCGCCACGACGGGGGTGAACAGTTCCTCGGCCGGGACCGCCAGCCCGTACCCGGCCAGCTCCTCGCGGATCACCGCGGCCGGCTTGGAGTCGGTGTTGGTCAGGAAGCGCAGGCCCACGCCGAGCCCGCGCAGCTCCTCGACCGCCGCCGCCGCGCCCTCGATCACCCGTCCCCGGGCGTACAGCGTGCCCTCCAGGTCGAGCAGGACGGCGCGCGGCGCCCCACCGGCCGCCGGGCCGCCGGTCATCCGGCTGTCGGTCGTCTGGCCGTCGGACATCAGACCACCGGCCTCGCCAGCTCGGGGCGCGCGGCGACCGCGTCCTTGAGGAAGGTGCGCTTGGAGTAGACGCCCCGCTCGGTCGCCAGGCCGCGCTCCGCCAGGAAGCCCTCCAGCCAGCGCGCGATGTCGGCCATCTCGGCCAGCACGTCGGCCTCGTCGGGCTCCACCGCGGTACGGCTGCGCAGGTACTCCAGCTCGCACTGGTTGAGCGTCACCTCGCGGGCGTCCACCAGGCTGCAGTGGTCGAAGAAGATCCCGTACACGTGCCCGGTGCGCGCCGACTCGAAGTTGATGTCGTAGCGCACCCTGCGGAACGAGGGCAGCCGCACGGCCTCGACCCCGAGCTCCTCGGTGACGTACCGCTCGAAGCCGCCGTCGTCGGCGAGGCCCAGCCCGTAGGTGTGGCTCTCGCGGCGCTCGAAGGCGTCCTCGGCGTACCACTTGCGCTTCAGCAGGTGCTTGCCGTCGGTGGTGGGGATGAACGAGGCGTAGCCGCGCTCCTCCTCGCCGGGGCCGGTGACCTCGAAGAGGTGGTTGAGGTAGTCCCAGGCCTGGAACTCGTCCCGGTACTCCATCAGGTAGCCGGGCAGCGCGCCCTCGCGCACCTCGCGGTACAGCTCCAGGGTCAGCGTCCAGGAGTCCACCGGCGGGGTCAGCGTGTACTTGTACTCCAGCTCCTTGCCGGAGAAGCACTTGCGGTAGTAGCGCTGGTGGTTGTTGAGGAACAGGAACCGCTCGGCGTGCCGCTCCAGCGCCCCGGCGAGCCAGCCGAGCCCCTCGACGCCGTCCGCCGGGACGGGCTCCTCGGTGATCCGGATGAAGCAGGCGTCCTCGGCCAGGAAGCGGATCTGGCTGTGGACGTGCGCGCGCCCGTCCTCGGCGCTCACGTAGAACAGCGGCACCAGCGGCCCGGGCGCGCGGCCCTCCTCCCCGACCGCGGCGACCGCCGCGAGCAGCGGGGCGCCCGGCAGCATGCCGGGGAAGAGCTCGGTGCCCGCGGCCTTCGAGGTGTGCGTACGGGTGCCCGCCAGATCGCGGGCGCGCAGCTCGACGGTGCCCAGCCGGGCCCAGTCCAGCACGACGGTGTTGGCCGGGAACTCCCGCTCCGGCGGGCCGTCCAGCGGGACCACGACCAGCGGGTCGGTGTCCGCGAGCGGGGCGGTCCCGTTCAGCAGGTGGAGCCCGCCGAGGACGAGCCAGGCCGCGCGGGTCCCGCCGGCGGCGGGGGTGGTGTCGTTCACGCTCATGCTCCCTTCTCGCCGTCGTCGCCGGCGCCGCGGCCGGTGGTGGCGACGGTGCCGTCGCTGATCACTGCCTCGGTGCCGGAGATCCCGGCCGCCGCGACCGCGGGCACGCCCGCCTCGCGCAGCAGGATCGCCAGGTGGCCGAGGGCCGAGCCCTGGTCGAAGACGAAGCCGGCCACGTGCTCGATCAGCACCGACAGCACGGCGTAGGGCCGGGCGGCCACGATGATCGGCTTCTCGTCGTACGCCTTGACCGCGTCGAGGATCCGCGCCAGACCGTCGTGCTCGCTGACGTCCTGCGACTTGTTGATGCTGACCGCCGGGCCGATGGAGAGCCGGCGCAGCAGCGCGTCGTCGTCCAGCCGCAGCAGCGGGCCGCGGGCGGTGCCGCGGGAGATGCACACCTCCCCCTGGGAGACCACGACCGCGTCGTCGCCGTCCAGGACGGAGTAGTCGACGAAGTACAGGGTGCCGCCGTCGAGGACCCACTCGATGGTCACCGGGCCGTACTTGTCGTGCATGGCGCCGGTGAAGCGGGCGATCTCGTCGAGGTGCCCGTGCAGCGCCGCGCCGCCCTCGGCGGCGGTGACGTTGCCCGGCGCGTCGAAGCCCAGCCGGACGTCCTCGACCACGACGGTCTCGCCGCCGGCGGTGCCCCGGTTGAGCGCCATCAGGCCCTCGTCGGTGAACTCGACGACCAGGCCCTCGCCGGCCTTGCGGGAGATGACGCCGAGGTCGCCGCGGATGAAGTCGCGGACCACGACGGCGTGCAGGGCGGTCGCCTCGGCGCCGGCCCCGGTGGTCACGGCCAGCTGGCCGAGAACCTCCTCCTTGGGCACCACGATCTGGCGCAGGGTGTCGCCGAAGTCCAGCACGCACTCCTCGGAGCCACCCGCGAGGGCCTCCCGGAGCGCTCCGGCGGCCGCCTGGTCGTGCAGGCCGCGGCCGTTGAAGCGCAGCACCCAGCCGGCGCCGACGCTGACCCCGCAGGAGTGCGCCATCCGGTGGGCCGGGCCGCGCTTGGCGGTGTAGCCGGCGTGGACGGCGGCCACCTCGCCCAGCTGGAAGCCGGCCGGCAGCTCGTCGAAGTACAGCCGGTACGACTCGGCGACCGGCTCGGCGGAGCTCTGCTCCTGGTCGCGGGCGGCGGTGAGCGGACGGACCTGGATCAGGTGCACGCCCTCCTCGTCGACCGCCCACTCGACGTCGACGTCCTGCTCGCGCCGCTCGCGCAGCTCGCGGACCATCGCGACCACCCCGGCGAGCGCCTCGTGGTCCGCCCCCGTGAGCGCCTCGTGGTCGGCCCCGGCGGTGTTCGCGAGCTCCTCGGAGTCGGTGCGCCGCGGTACGGCGACCCCGGCGACCAGCTCGTCGGCCAGGCCCTCGACGTACTCGACGGTGACCTTGTCGTCGGTGGCGCCGTCCAGGCCGGTGAAGGCCACGCCGGCCAGCCGCGGCCGGACCAGGCGCTGCACGATCACGGCCAGGCGGGGCTCCGGGTCGAAGTCGCCGGCCCGGATGCGGGCGGCGACGGCCGGGGCCTCGTAGTAGGAGTGCCAGCACCGCTCGACGGCGGCGACGGCCTCCTCGGCGCCGCGCACGCCCAGGATCGTCTGGTGGATGCCGGCCTGGCTGGAGCCCTCGGTGTCCTCGTCGAGGCCGGAGGAGCGCACCGCCAGCTCGACGCCGTCGAGGTCCTTGAAGACCTCGCCGAGGCGGGCGGTGAGCAGCTTGCGGGCGTGCTCGGTCAGCCGGACCTCGGCGCCGGTCTTCTGGATCCGCTCGACGGTGTCGGTGAAGAACGCGCCGACGGTGGCCTTGAGGTCGCCGAAGGCCTCGGCGAGGCCGCCGCGCTGCTCGTCGGTGAGCGAGTCGGCGAACTCCCCGGCCGGCACCACGAAGGCGGCCGGCACCCGGAAGTCGTGGCTGGAGCGGGCCAGTTGGGCGAACTTGGGGCCGACCTCGGCCTCCTCGACGCTGGCGCCGAGTCCGGGGAAGCGCTGGCGGGCGAACTGCTTGTCGAAGTCGACGTGGATGTCGCTGGAGCGCGGCCCGACCGAGCCCTGGTACTTGCCGTCGTACAGGACGATCTCGCCCTGCGGCCGCCACCACATCATCTGGCCGATGTTGATGCCGGGGTACACCCGGACCCGGTTCATCGAGTAGAGCTGGAGGGTCCACTGCCCGGTGTAGCCGATGTCGCCGAGGCTCGCCGAGAGGTTGATGAACAGGCCGAGCCGGGCCACCGAGGAGCGCGCCGCGAAGGTCGGCGCGTAATGCTCGCTGCCGAGCACCTCGATGGTGTGCGCGAGATACAGTCTGCCCGGCTCCAGGACATATCCGTCGTCCGGGATCTCGATTTCCTCGAAATCATTCGTCTGCCGAGCGTCCAGCGGCATCTGCTGGTAGACCCGGAGGGTTTTCCCGAGCCGGAAGTTGTAGCTGTTCGGATTGACCTGTTCGGGTGTGAACGGTTCGATGGTGATGCGACCGTTGGCGCGTTCGCGCGCGATCTCGTTACCCGTGAGAATCATGGTTACCCATTCGCCTTGCCCGCGTTCCCGGGGCGCCGTCAGAGGGGTGGGAGGAACCTGCGGCCGCACCGCGCCCGGGCCCGTGGAAGGGAGCCCGGGCGGGGGCCGCTACCGGCGGACGGCGCCCGCGTTGTCGGCGGTCAGGGCGGTCGCGGGGGCCGCGTCCGCGTGGAGGGCGACCACCTGCGGGCGGGGCGAGCCCCAGCCGGTGTCCTTGGGCGCGGCCGCCGTCGTCACGGCGAGGCCGAGCAGGAGGGCCAGCGGACAAACCACCGCCGAAAACCGTCGGGTAAAGCGGTTGCGCCGTGCTGCTGCTGCACTGTTTCGCATTTGTTAAGCGTCCCGTCCGGAGAAGTCCCTTGTGGTGAAGGGGGTCTATGTGGATCACCCTGCCAGAATCCGGATTAGGATCCATTCGACGGGCCTCGCATCTTGTTGCATGGCAGCAAGTTTCAGGCCTTCCAAATCTGCCGGAAGGGGAGGGAACCCGGACATATGGACAGGCTGGCGAACGACCTGGAGGCGCTCCGGCGGCTGTATGGATATGCGCTGACCGGGGATCCGGAGCAGACCGGGCACATCACGGGCCTCGCCGCCCGCGCCGGGATCACCCCCGAACGGGCCGCGGAGGCCGTGGAACGGCTGCTGGGGATGGGGCTGCTGCGCCGCGGCGCGGACGGCGCCCTGACCGCGGTGGCCCCCGACGAGGCCGTGACCCGGGTGGTCGACCCGCTCGAACGGGAGATGCGGGCGCAGCGCTCGCGGGTCGAGCGCACCCGCCGCGAGCTGATGTCCTTCATGCCGGCCTTCGAGGCCAGCCTGGCCCACCGCCGCCACCCCAGCCGGTTCGAGGTGATCGAGGACCTCGGCGAGGTCCTCTCCGTGATCGCCGACCTGACCGCCGGCTGCCGGGAGGAGGTGCTCACCGCGCAGCCCGGCGGCGCCCGCGAGGAGACCGTCCTGGAGGAGGCCGTCCACCGGGACGAGGCCATGCTGGAGCGCGGGGTGCGGATGCACGTGCTGTACCAGCACACCGCGCGGTTCAGCCAGGGCACCAACGTCTACGTGGAGCGGGTGGCCCGGCTGGGCGCCCAGGTGCGCACCCTGGACGACCACTTCACCCGGCTGCTGGTGTTCGACCGGCAGACCGCCGTCATCGAGGTGCCCGGCAACTCGCAGGCCGCCGCCGTGGTCCGGGAGCCGAACGTGGTCGCCTTCATCGTCGACACCTACCAGCGCCTGTGGCTGGCCGCGCAGCCCTTCACCACCGGCCTCGGGACCCGCGAGCGGGTCGAGGACGACCTGCGCGGCGCGATCGTCCGACTGCTGTCCGAGGGCATGACGGACGCCTCCATCGCCGCCCGGCTGGGCATGTCCGTGCGCACCTGCCGCCGGCATATCGCGGATCTCATGACCGAACTCAACGCGCAGAGCCGCTTTCAGGCCGGATACACCCTCGCCTCGATGAATCGGGATCACGGCGGGTTCCGCGCCGATTCCGAAGGGTGAGGATTACCGCAGGTCCCGCGGCGAATCCGAAGGGTGAGGGATTACCGCAGGTCCCGTCCCCGATCCGAAGGGTGATCGAATTCGGCATGTACATACATTTCATGGCGGGCGGGTGACCGGCCGGTAACGGGAATTCGCCGCCCGCGCGCGGGTGCGGCGGGGGTTCGCGCCCGCCCGCGGGCGGCTGTGACACTGGAGGGGCTCGGAAACCGAGGTGCGCACCGCCGCACCTCCTTGCGAACCTAGAGGGATGCCCGCAGTGACTTCTCCCGCAGTCCAGTCCGCCGACGCGCCCGCCGAGGGCCCCGGCATCGGCGAGCTGGCCGCCCGCCTGACCGAGCTGACCCTGCGCGACCAGGTGCGGATCGGGCGGCGTCTGGACGGGGCCCGCAGGGTCCGCAAGCCGGAGGCCCGGCAGAAGATCGCCGCCGAGATCGCCGGCGACATCGAGAAGGCCGAGCGTCTGGTCGAGCGCCGCCGCTCGGCCGTACCGCCGATCACGTACCCGGCGGAGCTCCCGGTCAGCCAGAAGAAGGACGAGATCCTCGCCGCGATCCGCGACCACCAGGTGGTGATCGTGGCGGGCGAGACCGGCTCCGGCAAGACCACCCAGATCCCCAAGATCTGCCTGGAGCTCGGCCGGGGCGTGCGCGGCCTGGTCGGCCACACCCAGCCCCGCCGGATCGCCGCCCGCACGGTCGCCGAGCGCGTCGCCGAGGAGCTGCGCACCCCGCTGGGCGAGGCGGTCGGCTGGAAGGTCCGCTTCACCGACCAGGTCGGCCAGGACACCCTGGTCAAGCTGATGACCGACGGCATCCTGCTCGCGGAGATCCAGACCGACCGCGAGCTGCGCCAGTACGACACCCTGATCATCGACGAGGCCCACGAGCGCAGCCTCAACATCGACTTCATCCTCGGGTACGTCAAACAGCTGCTGCCCCGCCGCCCCGACCTCAAGGTCGTCATCACCTCGGCGACCATCGACCCCGAACGCTTCGCCCGGCACTTCGGCGACGCCCCGATCATCGAGGTCTCCGGCCGGACGTACCCGGTCGAGGTCCGCTACCGCCCGCTGGTCGAGGACACCGAGGAGGACGGCGACGAGGCCGACCGCGACCGGGACCAGATCCAGGCGATCTGCGACGCCGCCGAGGAGCTCCAGGCCGAGGGCCCCGGCGACATCCTGGTCTTCCTCTCCGGCGAGCGGGAGATCCGCGACACCGCCGACGCGCTCAACCGCATGAAGCTCAAGTTCACCGAGGTCCTGCCGCTCTACGCCCGGCTGAGCTCCGCCGAGCAGCACCGGGTGTTCCAGCGCTCCAGCAGCCGCCGGATCGTGCTCGCCACCAACGTCGCCGAGACCTCGCTGACCGTCCCCGGCATCAAGTACGTGATCGACCCCGGCACCGCCCGGATCTCCCGCTACAGCCACCGCACCAAGGTCCAGCGGCTGCCGATCGAGGCGGTCAGCCAGGCCAGCGCCAACCAGCGCAAGGGCCGCTGCGGCCGCACCTCGGACGGCATCTGCATCCGGCTGTACTCGGAGGAGGACTTCCTCGCCCGACCCGAGTTCACCGACGCCGAGATCCTGCGCACCAACCTGGCCTCGGTCATCCTCCAGATGACCGCCGCCGGGCTCGGCGACATCGCCGCCTTCCCCTTCCTCGACCCGCCGGACTCGCGCAACATCAAGGACGGCGTCAACCTCCTGCACGAGCTCGGCGCCCTCGACCCCGACGAGAAGGACGTCCGCAAGCGCCTCACCCCGCTCGGCCGCCAGCTCGCCCAGCTGCCGGTCGACCCCCGGATGGCCCGGATGGTGCTGGAGGCCGACAAGAACGGCTGCGTGCGCGACGTCATGGTGATCGCCGCCGCGCTCTCCATCCAGGACCCGCGCGAGCGCCCCGCCGAGAAGCGCCAGGCCGCCGACGACCGCCACCGCCGCTTCACCTCGGAGACCTCCGACTTCCTCTCCTACCTGGCCATGTGGCGCTACGTCAGGGAGCAGCAGAAGGAGCTCTCCTCCTCCGCGTTCCGCCGGATGTGCAAGTCCGAGTTCCTCAACTACCTGCGGATACGGGAGTGGCAGGACATCTACTCCCAGCTGCGCACGGTCGCCAAGCAGCTCGGGGTCACCATCGAGGAGCCGCACGAGGACGCCGAGCCGGACGCCGACCGGATCCACCAGTCGCTGCTGGCCGGCCTGCTCTCCCACATCGGCCTGTTCGACGCGGAGAAGCGCGAGTACGGCGGTGCGCGCGGCGCCCGCTTCGCGGTCTTCCCGGGCTCGGGGCTGTTCAAGAAGCCGCCGCGCTGGGTGATGTCGGCGGAGCTGGTGGAGACCTCGCGGCTCTGGGCCCGGATCAACGCCAAGATCGAACCGGAGTGGGTCGAGCCGCTGGCCGGCCACCTGACCAAGCGGAGCTACAGCGAGCCGCACTGGGAGAAGAAGGCCGGCGCGGTCCTCGCGTACGAGAAGGTGACCCTGTACGGGATGCCGGTCGTCGCGCAGCGCAAGGTCAACTACGGCCGGATCGACCCCGAGCTCTGCCGCGAACTGTTCATCCGCAACGCGCTGGTCGAGGGCGACTGGGAGACCCACCACCGCTTCTTCGCCGAGAACCGCAAGCTGCTCAGCGAGGTCGAGGAGCTGGAGAACCGGGCCCGCCGCCGGGACATCCTGGTGGACGACCAGACCCTGTTCGACTTCTACGACGCCCGGCTGCCGCAGGACGTGGTCTCCACCCGGCACTTCGACTCCTGGTGGAAGAAGGCCCGGCAGGAGCAGCCGGACCTGCTCAACTTCGAGAAGTCGATGCTCATCAACGACGCCGCGGACGGCGTCACCGAGGCCGACTACCCGGACCACTGGCAGCAGGGCAAGCTCCGGTTCAGGCTGACCTACCAGTTCGAGCCCGGCAGCGACGCGGACGGCGTGACCGTCCACATCCCGCTGCCGGTGCTCAACCAGGTCACCGCCGAGGGCTTCGACTGGCAGATCCCGGGCCTGCGCGAGGAGCTGGTCACCGCCTACATCCGGGCGCTGCCCAAGGCCATCCGGCGCAACTTCGTGCCCGCCCCGGACTTCGCCCGGGCCGCGCTCGCCCGGGTGAGGAACCGCCAGGAGCCGCTGCTGCCCACCCTGGAGCACATCCTCAAGCGGCTGACCGCGATCACCATCCCGCCGGAGGCCTGGGACGACGAGCGGGTGCCGGACCACCTGAAGGTGACCTTCCGGGTGGTGGACGGCAAGCGCCGGCTCGCCGAGTCCAAGGACCTGGAGGAGCTGCGGCTGCGGCTGAAGCCCAAGCTCAGCGAGACCCTCTCCTCGGCGGCCTCCGGCCAGGGCATCGAGCAGAGCGGGCTGACCGGCTGGCCCGCCTCGCTGCCGGTGCTGCAGCGCACCTTCGAGCAGCGCTCGCGCGGCCACTCGCTGCGCGCGTACCCGGCGCTGGTCGACGAGGGCGCCTCGGTGGGCATCAGGCTGTTCGACTCCCCGCAGGCCCAGGAGCAGGCGATGTGGGAGGGCACCCGGCGGCTGCTGACGCTGACCACCACCTCGCCCGCCAAGTCGATCCAGGGCCGGCTGGGCAACCAGGCGAAGCTGGCGCTCTCGTACAACCCGCACGGCTCGATCCCGGCGCTGTTCGAGGACGTGGTGGCCTGCGCCACCGACCGGCTGATGACCGCGGCCGGCGGCCCGGCCTGGGACGAGGCGGCGTACGGCAAGCTGCACGACAAGGTGCGGGCCGACCTGTACGACCTGTCGGCGGACACCACGCTGCGGACGGCGACCGCGCTGATCGCCTTCCACAAGGCGTCGACGCGGCTGAAGTCGGTGAGCAGCCCGGTGCTGCTGAACGCGGTGAACGACATCCGGCTGCACCTGGCCTCGCTGGTGTACCCGGGCTTCGTCACGGCGACCGGCTGGCAGCGGCTGGCGGACCTGAAGCGCTATCTGCTGGCGGTGGACCGCCGGCTGGAGGCGCTGCCGGAGCACCCCCAGCGCGACGCCCAGCAGCTGCTGAAGGTCCAGCAGGTGCAGCAGGCCTACGGGGAGCTGCTGGCGGCCGTCCCGGCCGGTCTGCGGCCCTCCCCGGAGGTGCTGGCGATCCGGTGGATGATCGAGGAGCTGCGGGTCAGCTTCTTCGCCCAGTCGCTGGGCACCCCGTCACCGGTCTCGGAGAAGCGGATCATGAAGGCGATGGAGGCGGCGCGGGCCGCGCTCTGAGCCGGGGCCCCGCTGAGCTGGGAGGGCCCTCAGGTGCCGGTTCGACCTGGGGGCCCACCATGGGCTACGATCTGTCTTGTTCGCAGCGCGCAAGCGAGTGAACGAGATCAGAAATCTCTGGTCCCGTGGAGCAGTTGGTTAGCTCGCCACCCTGTCAAGGTGGAGGTCGCGGGTTCAAGTCCCGTCGGGATCGCCGTAGGCGAGAGGCCCGGAACCGGTCAGGTTCCGGGCCTCTCGGTTTTCCGCTCCGGCCGGCGTCGGAGCCGGCGCCGGGTCCGGGTTCCGCGCGGCAGGCGGCCGCCCCGGAGGGCCCTCACAGCTATCGCACAGTTGGTCTAGACCACAAGTGATGCCCCCTGTGACGGTCGTCACTCGACTTTCACGGAAACCCACCCCCGCGAGCACCTCCGGGAGACCCTCTAATTTAATATGTAAAATTGTACAGCCATTCACTGTAAATCCCCCCCGTAATGTGAACATCGAATCGTTATCCGGAGTTCAACCCTCCGACGCCCCGGACGCTCCGGGGCATGCAAAGGGGCCGCTTACCGGACCCGGCGGAGTCCGGTAAGCGGCCCCTTTGAAAGAGCCTTTGTCGCTATCGAAGACCTCGATCAGGCCTCGGTGCGCTGGGCCGGAATCCCGGCCAGCAGAGCGCGCACCTCCGCCTCGCGGTAACGACGGTGTCCGCCGAGCGTGCGGATCGACGTGAGCTTGCCTGCCTTGGCCCAACGGGTCACCGTCTTCGGGTCCACGCGGAACATGGTGGCGACCTCCGCCGGCGTGAGCAGCGGCTCGGCGTCAGGGGTACGAGCGGTCATGAGCGGCCTCCTCGGGAGAACCGAACCAGGGCGGTTCTATCCTTCAAATTCTGCACCTTGGCCCGCGATGCCCGAAATGGCATAGACGGGCCGAGTCGGTTATAGGACGAACGGCTTGTCCTGGTGTCTACAACTACACCATCCGTCCAGCCCTATCGACCAAACCGCCAAAATTGACCCCTCACGGGTTCAAGGCCGACGGATGGCGATGGACCACCCCATAACGGGCAGTCACGTTATAGTGACATCCGGTTACGAGAGGACCAGACCCTTCGTTTCCCGGCAAAGCAGGCATCGGCTCCAGAACCACCCAAAAGTGGGCACGCTCATGTGTAGTTGGGCTGGTTGTCCCATTTTTGCACATAGGGGTGAGTTCGCGTCAACGGTGAGTAGTGTCACGTTCGACAGCTATTGACCCGAACCGGGACCTTGGTCATGACAACCGGGCCCAAGGACTCCCCAGTCTTACAAGTACCACCGACACCGGCCGCGGCCAGCGCTGACGGGCGCTCACACCACCCCCGGCGGCCCTGCGCGCCCCTCAGTTCGCGTACCGGAGCTCCTGCACCCGCCGCCAACGCTCCGCCAGCTCCCGGTACGCCCGCAGCGCCTCCGCCGAGTCCCCCTCCCGCAGCGCCCGCACCCCCTCCTCCAATTCCCCCGCCGACCGGTCCGCCGCCAGCCGGGCCGGCCCCAGCAGGTGCACCAGCCCCCCGTAGTCCAGTTCCACCAGCGAGCGCGGATGGAACTCCTCCAGCCACCGCCCCACCCGCTCCGCACCCCGCACCAGCTCCCCCTGCGGCACCTCCGCCCGCAGCGCCCGGTAGGCCCGGGCCACCCGCCGCCGCGCCTGCGCCATCGGCGTCAGGTAGAACAGCGCCGGCGCCCGCCCCTCCTTCTCCCCCGCCGGGGCGCCCTCGACCCCTTCGACGGCCCCCTCCTCCGCGGAGCCGGCCGAGGGCCCCGGCACGAAGCAGCGGTCCTCCTCGCCGAACGGCAGGAACCACGCCACCGGCACCTCCCAGCGGGTGGTCAGGATCCACGGCCGGGCGTCCGGGTGCTCCGCCAGCCAGCGCTCGCGGTCCGCCTCCGCCGCCGCCCGGGTGGCCGGCGGCAGCGCGGTGTCCACCAGCGCCACCGGCCCCTGCTCCCGCAGCTCCTCCAGCGCCTGCCAGCTGCGCAGCCGGGTGGCCCACGGGCAGACGTACAGCACCCCGTCCACGGCCCGTACGAAGGCCCGTCCGCTCTCCCGCTCGGGCAGCGGCCGCGGGGTGCGCCCCACCAGCTCCGCCAGGGCCGCCCGCTGCTCCTCCAGGGCCGCCCTGGCCACCGGCTGCCCGGCCTCGGCGGCGTCCGGGCCGTGCTCCGCGGCGTACGCCTGCCAGTGCGCCCGATCGGGCTCCGGATAGGCGGCCAGGGGCTCGTAGACCCGCAGGTGGGCGGCGTAGGGCGGCAGGACGGACGTACGCACGGCGGTCACGTTCTGCATCGTCGCACGCACCACCCCCGGCCCGGGAGGGCGCGCGCGTCTCACCCCTCGGACAAGAGGAACAAGCTCGTACAAGAGGGCAGATCGCCGGGGCCGACGCGACTACTCTTCGCCCTAGGCGCCCGCACCACAGCAGCGGGCCTTCGATACTGGAGTCACCACAGTGACCGACGTACAGACCGCATCCGCCACGTACCCCGCACCCGGTGTGCTGAGCAGGATCTTCCGTACCGAGCAGGACGGCGTCCCCGGCGACGGCCACGAGCAGGTCGTGCTCTGCCACGACCGCAGCTCGGGCCTGAAGGCCATCATCGCCATCCACTCCACCGCCCTGGGCCCGGCCCTCGGCGGCACCCGCTTCTTCCCGTACGCCTCCGAGGAGGCGGCGCTGGAGGACGCGCTCAACCTCTCGCGCGGCATGAGCTACAAGAACGCGCTGGCCGGGCTCGACCTCGGTGGCGGCAAGGCCGTCATCATCGGCGACCCGAACAAGGACAAGAACGAGGCGATGCTCCGCGCGTACGGCCGCTTCGTCGAGTCGCTGCGCGGCCGCTACATCACCGCCTGCGACGTGGGCACCTACGTCCAGGACATGGACGTCGTCGCCCGCGAGACCCAGTTCGTCACCGGCCGCTCCCCCGAGAACGGCGGCGCCGGCGACTCGTCCATCCTGACCGCCTTCGGCGTGTTCCAGGGCATGCGCGCCTCCGCCCAGGCCCGCTGGGGCCAGCCGACCCTGCGCGGCAAGCGCGTCGGCGTGGCCGGCGTCGGCAAGGTCGGCCACTACCTGGTCGGCCACCTGGTCGCGGACGGCGCCACGGTCGTCATCACCGACGTCTCCGAGACCGCCCTCAACCGCGTGCGCGCCGCCCACCCGGAGGTGGAGGTCGTCGCCGACACCGCGGCCCTGCTCCAGGCCAAGCTGGACGTCTACGCCCCCTGCGCGCTCGGCGGCGCCCTCACCGACGACTCGGTGGCGGCCCTGGGCGAGTTCGGCACCTCCATCGTCTGCGGCGCGGCCAACAACCAGCTGTCGCACCCGGGCGTCGAGAAGGACCTCGCCGACCGCGGCATCCTCTACGCCCCGGACTACCTGGTGAACTCCGGCGGTGTCATCCAGGTCGCCGACGAGATCGAGGGCTTCAACTTCGAGCGGGCCAAGAACAAGGCCACCAAGATCTTCGACACCACCCTGGAGATCTTCACCCGGGCCACCACCGACGGCGTCCCGCCGGCCGTGGCCGCGGACCGCCTCGCCGAGAAGCGCATGCGGGAGATCAGCGCGCTGCGCTCGGTCCTGCTGCCGGGTGCCCGCCGGGCCTGATCCCCAGCGGTCCGCCCGCACATCCGTCCCCGGTGCGCGGGGGGTGGTCACCATGCCGCCCCCCGCGCATCACGATGTGGAACCGGATTCTCACTTCTGCACCCGATCAGGTGATCCGAGGTCCCCCTTGGGGGGATAATCGATCCGGGAACGACGGAACCGAGACACCTCCGAACGGCGGGCAAAAGGCCGCAAAACCTCCCTTGACCTGGGAAGACCCGGTCCCGGGTGCAGGTAGTGCGCGCCACGTCACACCGACGACGTACCGTCCGGCGGCGGAAACAGGTACCGTTAATGCTCCAAGGGACGGCTTCTCCACTTCGGGCAGGCCGATCCTGAACATGAACACGTGTCAGACTCGGGGCCGTGAGCCCCACCGTTGAGGGGGTCGACCCATGGGGCGCGGCCGGGCCAAGGCCAAGCAGACGAAGGTCGCCCGCCAGCTGAAGTACAACAGCGGCGGCTTCGACGCTCACCGTCTGTCCAACGAGCTGGGCGTATCGCCCTCCACCGCTTCGATCGAGCCTGAGCCGATCGAGGAGGAGGAGGACGACGACCCCTACGCGGAGCTGGCGGCTCGCTACGGCGCCGCCGACGACGACGAGGACGACGAGGCCGAGTCGGGCACCGGGCACTCCCAGGCCCGCCGCCGCGCGTAGTCACAGTCTGGCCTGACCGGCCCGGACGCCCAGAGCGCCGGGCCGGTTTTCGGCGTTCCCCCGCAAGGACACCGTCCCGCGCGTTCCGCGGCCCGGAGTCGTGGCCCGCAGGCGCCGCACCGGAGGGGCGCCCAGGACGGCGAACGGCCCCTCCGGCGGGTCCGGAGGGGCCGTTTCCGCATCGGGCCGGACTCAGCCCGCGGTGAAGCCCTCGTACGCGTTGTAGAGCGCCGCGCCGCCGTCGTGCTCGTCGGTGCGCTCGACGATGTCGCCCAGCAGCCAGGCCTCGACGCCGCGGTCCTCCAGGATGGAGAGCACCGCGTCGACCGAGTGCGGCGGGACGACCGCGACCATGCCGACGCCCATGTTGAGCGTCTTCTCGATCTCCAGGGTGGCCATGTTGCCGACCTCGGCGACGGTCCGGAAGACCGGCAGCGGGGTCCAGGTGCCACGGTCCAGGCGGGCGTGCAGGCCGTCCGGGATGACCCGGGCCAGGTTGGCCGCGAGGCCGCCGCCGGTGACGTGCGAGAAGGCGTGGACCTCGGTGGCCCGGGTCAGCGCCAGGCAGTCCAGCGAGTAGATCCGGGTCGGCTCCAGCAGCTCCTCGCCGAGGGTGCGGCCGAACTCCTCGACCTTGCGGTCCAGCTTCCAGCCGGCCTGGTTCAGCAGCACGTGGCGGACCAGCGAGTAGCCGTTGGAGTGCAGGCCGGAGGCGGCCATCGCGATCACCACGTCGCCGGCCCGGACGCGCTCGGCGCCCAGCAGCGCGTCGGCCTCCACGACACCGGTGCCGGCGCCCGCGACGTCGTACTCGTCGGGGCCGAGCAGGCCCGGGTGCTCGGCGGTCTCGCCGCCGACCAGGGCGCAGCCGGCCAGCGCGCAGCCCTCCGCGATGCCCTTGACGATCGAGGCGACCCGCTCCGGGACGACCTTGCCGACGCAGATGTAGTCGGTCATGAACAGCGGCTCGGCGCCGCAGACCACCAGGTCGTCGACGACCATGCCGACCAGGTCGTGGCCGATGGTGTCGTGCTTGTCCATGGCGGCGGCGATGGCGACCTTGGTGCCGACGCCGTCGGTGGCCGAGGCCAGCAGCGGCCGCTCGTAGCGCTTGAAGGCGGAGGCGTCGAAGAGCCCGGCGAAGCCGCCGAGGCCGCCGACCACCTCGGGGCGGTTGGCCTTCTTCACCCACTGCTTCATGAGCTCGACGGCGCGGTCGCCCGCCTCGATGTCGACTCCTGCGGCGGCGTAGGTGGCGCCGTTCTGGTTGCTGGTCACTGCGGCCCTTTCGGGTCTCTGGGGATGGAACAGCGGTGGGGTCCCGGGTTCCGGGACCCCACCGTGAGGTACTACGGGCGGCGCAGGGCGTCGGCGGCGCCCGCCCCGCCGAGCAGCGACTGGACGCCGTCCAGGTCGCCGGTCGGCTTGCCGCGGACGGCCGGGGGCTGCTGGCCCCCCTTGATCTCGGCCTCCAGCAGGAGCTTGCCGAGCAGCGCCGGATCGGGCAGCTCCATCGGGTACTCACCGTCGAAGCAGGCCCGGCAGAGCTTGTCCTTGGGCTGCGTGGTGGCCTCGATCATGCCGTCGATCGAGATGTACGCCAGCGAGTCCGCGCCCAGCGTGCGCCCGATCTCCTCGATGGTCATGCCGTTGGCGATCAGCTCCGCGCGGGTGGCGAAGTCGATGCCGAAGAAGCAGGGCCACTTGACCGGCGGCGAGGAGATCCGGATGTGGACCTCGGCGGCGCCCGCCTCGCGGAGCATCTTCACCAGCGCGCGCTGGGTGTTGCCGCGCACGATCGAGTCGTCGACGACGACCAGGCGCTTGCCGGCGATGACCTCGCGCAGCGGGTTCAGCTTGAGCCGGATGCCGAGCTGGCGGATGGTCTGGCTGGGCTGGATGAAGGTGCGGCCCACGTAGGCGTTCTTCACCAGGCCGGAGCCGTACGGGATGCCGCTGGCCTCGGCGTAGCCGATGGCGGCCGGGGTCCCGGACTCGGGCGTCGCTATCACCAGGTCGGCCTCGACGGGCGCCTCGGCGGCCAGCTTGCGGCCCATCTCCACGCGGGAGAGGTGCACGTTGCGGCCGGCGATGGAGGTGTCGGGGCGGGCCAGGTAGACGTACTCGAAGACGCAGCCCTTGGGCTTGGCCTCGGCGAACCGCGAGGTGCGGATGCCGTTCTCGTCGATGGCGATGAGCTCGCCGGGTTCGACCTCGCGGATGAACGAGGCGCCGCAGATGTCCAGCGCCGCGGTCTCCGAGGCGACCACCCAGCCGCGCTCCAGCCGGCCGAGCACCAGCGGGCGGATGCCCTGCGGGTCGCGGGCGGCGTAGAGCGTGTGCTCGTCCATGAAGACGAGCGAGAACGCGCCCTTGACCTTGGGCAGCACGACCTTGGCCGTCTCCTCGATGGAGAGGTCCGGGTGGCCCGCGAGCAGGGCGGTCACCAGGTCGGTGTCGTTGGTCGCGGCGGTCCGGCCGGAGCGCGAGACGTGCTCCTCGCCGGGCAGTTCGGCGACCATGGCCGCCAGTTCGGCGGTGTTCACCAGGTTTCCGTTGTGCCCGAGGGCCAGCGAACCGTGAACGGTCGCCCGGAAGGTCGGCTGGGCGTTCTCCCAGACCGAGGAACCGGTGGTCGAGTAGCGGGCGTGTCCGACGGCGATATGCCCGTGCAACGACCCCAGCGAGGCCTCGTCGAAGACCTGGGAGACGAGCCCCATGTCCTTGAAGACGAGAATCTGGGAGCCGTTGCTCACTGCGATGCCCGCGGATTCCTGACCGCGGTGCTGCAGGGCGTAAAGGCCGAAGAACGTGAGCTTGGCGACCTCCTCGCCGGGAGCCCAGACACCGAAGACGCCGCATGCGTCCTGGGGGCCTTTCTCGCCGGGAAGAAGATCGTGGTTGAGTCTTCCGTCACCACGTGGCACGTCTTCGAGTCTAGGGCAGTTGGCACAGGCTTCCGGAACCGGGGAGAGGCCGATCGCCGGGCGATCACCCGGTAACGCGCGTAGACAAAACCCCTTACCGGAAAGGGGATTCGGGGCGCGCCCCGACCGGGAACGGGCGCCTGGCCTTGCGGTTCGCGCCCGTTGGGGTCTTTCGTGTGCCGACGGTGCGGCGGTGGGCGGGGCCACCGGAGGGACGCGACGTGAGCCTGCTCACCCGGGCGCCCGGACGGGTCCACCCGGGCGGCGCCGGCCGTTCACCCGGGTGTGCGGGGGCCCGCCCGTCGGCCGGGGCACGCCGGGGCGGCCGGCGCCGTACGGCCGGGAGGGTCAGCCCGCGGGGAGCAGCAGCCCCCAGGCGCCCGCGTGCACCGCCCAGGTGCGCGAGCGGACCGGGCCCACCGGGTGGCCGTCCGCCTCGTACCCGAAGCCGCGCCCGGTGACCGAGACGCTCGCCGCCCGGGCCCTGATCAGCGTGCCCGGCGCGCGGACCAGCACCTCCGCGACGCCCTCGCCGACCGCGTCCCCGGTCGGCAGGCAGATCTCGACCACCTTGACCACCCGGTGGACGTCGGCGATCAGCTTGCCGTCCGCCTCGACCCGGAGCCGGGAGCTGTGCTCGCCGGATTCGCCCGAGGTGAGTGAGGTCGCCTGCTCGGCCGCAGCCAGTTTCGCCCATAGCGAACGCCAGCCGCCTGTACGGCCCACCGCGCGGCGGGCGCCGCTCCCCGAGATCCGCACCCCGCCCAGCGCCACCCCGCCACCGTCGTCCACCAGCAGGTCAAGCTTGCGCGCGACCCCCGTGAGCACCGCGCGCGCCGCCGGCACCGGCTTCCCCGGCACCCCCAGCGCCCGCGCCGCCGTCAGCTCGTGGGCCCGCCCCACCGGCACCAGGCCGACCGGGTCCGCGCCCAGCTCACGCTGGCGGTGCAGGGCCTGGAGCACCCGCTGGAGGGCGAGATCAGAACCGATCACGACAGGTCGCCGACGACCGCGATGCGAAAGCACACGATCGAGTTCGGACGGACTCTCCGGATAGGCCACCTTGACGTCCGCCCCTCCGCAGAGGACGTCCTTCGCGATCCGCACGGACTCGCCGTCGGTCTGCCGGGCCGCCGGGTCGAGGAGCAGCAGAAGCGGCTCGGGGCCGCCGTTCGCAGGCGTGGACAGGGACGACACGACCGGTCCTTCCTCAGGTAATCTCTCGGTGCAAGAGCCCCTTGCGCTATTGCGCCAGGGGCTTCGTCTATCTCGGGGCAGACTGCGGCCTACGCAGGATGCCCCAACCGGAAGGGGTGTACGCCTGTGCCGGCACTCGTGCTCGTTGGCGCTCAGTGGGGAGACGAGGGCAAGGGGAAGGCGACGGACCTCCTCGGTGGCTCCGTCGACTACGTCGTCCGCTACCAGGGCGGCAACAACGCCGGTCACACGGTGGTCATCGGCGACCAGAAGTATGCACTGCATCTGCTGCCTTCCGGCATCCTCAGCCCGAATGTGACGCCGGTGATCGGTAACGGCGTCGTCATCGACCCGGGCGTGCTGCTCTCCGAGCTCAACGGTCTCAACGAGCGCGGCATCGACACCTCCAAGCTGCTGATCTCGGGCAACGCCCACCTGATCACGCCGTACCACCGCACCCTGGACAAGGTCACCGAGCGCTTCCTCGGCAAGCGCCGGATCGGCACCACCGGCCGCGGCATCGGCCCGACCTACGCGGACAAGATCAACCGCGTCGGCATCCGGGTGCAGGACCTCTTCGACGAGTCGATCCTCCAGCAGAAGATCGAAGCCGCCCTGCACGACAAGAACCAGCTGCTGGTGAAGCTCTACAACCGGCGCGCCATCCCCGCCGAGCTGGTGCTCCAGGAATACCTGGGCTACGCGGACAAGATCAAGCCCTTCCTCGCCGACACCACCCTGGTGCTGGACGAGGCCCTGAAGGCGAACAAGGTCGTCCTGCTGGAGGGCGGCCAGGGCACCCTGCTGGACGTCGACCACGGCACGTACCCCTTCGTGACCTCGTCGAACCCGACCGCGGGCGGCGCCTGCACCGGCGCCGGCATCGGCCCCACCAAGATCGACCGCGTCATCGGCATCCTGAAGGCGTACACCACCCGCGTCGGCTCGGGCCCGTTCCCGACCGAGCTGCTGGACGCCGACGGCGACGCGCTGCGCCGGATCGGCGGCGAGCGCGGTGTGACCACCGGCCGTGACCGCCGCTGCGGCTGGTTCGACGCGGTGATCGCCCGCTACGCGACCCGGGTCAACGGCCTGACCGACTTCTTCCTGACCAAGCTCGACGTGCTGACCGGCTGGGAGCAGATCCCGGTCTGCGTCGCGTACGAGATCGACGGGCGCCGGGTCGAGGAGCTGCCGTACAACCAGTCGGACTTCCACCACGCCAAGCCGGTCTACGAGACGCTGCCCGGCTGGAGCGAGGACCTCAGCAAGGCGAAGACCTTCGCCGAGCTGCCGAAGAACGCCCAGGCGTACGTGAAGGCCCTGGAGGAGATGTCCGGCGCGCCGATCTCGGCGATCGGCGTCGGCCCGGGCCGCGACGAGACGATCCAGATCAACTCGTTCATCTGATCCGAGCACGGCCGGTCCGGTCCGGGCGCCGCCGCCCCGGGCGCTGACAGGACGGGCGCTGACAGGACGGGCGCTGACGGGACGGGCACGGCGCGGAAGGGCCCTGCGGAATCGATTCCGCAGGGCCCTTCCGCATGAGTCGGATGCTTTGCACTAATACAGAAATCAATTGCACCTAGTGCAGAGCGGCGCTACCGTGATCGTCATGACCGCGAAGCTTCCCGCCCCCGTCACCCTCACCGGCCGCCACGTCCGCCTGGAGCCGCTGACCCGCCACCACGTCCCCGGGCTGTGGGCCTCCGTCGGGCACGACCCCGAGGTGTGGCGCTGGGTCCCCGACCTGCCGCCGCGGACCGAGGAGGAGCTCGGCGTCCTCCTCGACCGCCGGATCGAGGAGATGGCGGCCGGCCGGGCCGTGAAGTTCGCCGTCGTCGAGCTCGCCACCGGCCGGACCGTCGGGGTGACCGGCTACTACGCCTTCAGCGCGCAGGACGAGCTCGTGGAGATCGGCGGCACCTGGTACGCCCGCTCGGTCTGGCGCTCCGCGGTCAACACCGAGGCCAAGCTGCTGCTGATGACCCACGCCTTCGAGGACCTCGGCATGGGCCGGGTCTTCTGGAAGACCGACGCCCTCAACGAGCGCTCCCGCAACGCCATCCAGCGCCTCGGCGCGCAGTACGAGGGCGTCCACCGCCGGGAGAAGCTCCGCGCCAACGGCCTCTGGCGGGACACCGCGTACTTCTCGATGCTCGCCGACGAGTGGCCCGCCGCCCGGGACCGGCTGACCGAGCGGCTGGCCCGCGGCTGACACCGCCGCCGTGCCGGCCCGGTGCCGGCGGCCGACGCGGGATCAGGCCGAACGGTGGTGGGCCGTCTCCAGCAGGGCGAGGTCCTCGTCGGTCAGCCGCAGCGCACCGGCCGCCACATTGGCCTCCAGGTGGCCGGGGTCGCCGGTGCCGGGGATCGCCAGGACGTGCGGGCCGCGGTGCAGCGTCCAGGCGAGGCGGACCTGCGCGGGGGTGACCCCGTGGGCGCGGGCGACGGCGAGCACCTCCTCGGGGTCACCGGCGACGGCACCGGCCTGGCCGGAGGACGCGGCGATCGCGTAGAAGGGGACGAACGCCACGCCCTGCTCCCCGCAGAAGCGCACGAACTCGTCCTGCTCGGGCCGGAATCCGATGCCGTACGGGTTCTGCACGCAGACCACCGGGGCGATCTCCCGGGCCTCGGCGAACTGGGCCGGGGTCACGTTGGAGACGCCGAGATGACGGATCAGGCCGGCCTCGCGCAGCTCGGCGAGGGCGCCGAAGCGCTCGGCTATCGAATCGGTGCCGAGGATCCGCAGGTTGACCACGTCCAGGTGGTCCCGGCCGAGCTGACGCAGGTTCTCCTCCACCTGCCCGCGCAGCCCCTTGGCGGTCCGGACGTGCTCCGTCCACTCGCCGTCCGGGCCGCGGGCGGGGCCGACCTTGGTGGCGATGACGAGGTCGTCGGCGTACGGGGCGAGGGCGCGGTTGATCAGCTCGTTGGCGGAGCGCAGGGGCGAGAAGTAGAAGGCCGCCGTGTCGAGGTGGTTCACCCCGAGCTCGACCGCCCGTCGCAGGACGCGGACGGCCTCGTCCCGGTCGCGCGGGACGGCGTGCGGGATGAGCGCCTCGCCGTACTGGGGCAGGCGCATGGTGCCGAAGCCGATCCGGTTCACCTCCAGGTCCCCGAGGGTCCAGGTGCCCGACGCGGATGCGGTGATGGTCTCTGTGGTCATGCCGGTGATCATCACCCGCGCGGTGCTCCGACCGCCAACGAATAGGCGCAGGCGTGGCCCTGAGGGGGCGTCCGGCGCCCCGGGGGAAAATTCCGGGCCGGGCTGTCACACCCGTCCGGTCCGCCGGGTCAGTGAGGTGTCGCACCGTCACCCCGGACCGCAGGAGCCCCCGATGAACACCACCGCCGTCGTCGTCACCGTCCTGGCCGCCGTCATGACCGGGTTCTCGGCCGGCTCGGTCTTCCTCGGGGCCGAGTGGACCGTGAAGCCGCTCGCCGACTACGGCGTCCCGCGCGCCTGGTGGACCTGGCTCGGCACCGCCAAGGCCGCCGGCGCCCTCGGCCTGCTGGCCGGCCTCGCCGTCCCCGCCCTCGGGGTCGCCGCCGCGGTGGGCCTGATCCTCTACTACGGCCTGGCCGTCGTCACCGTGCTGCGCGCCCGGGCGTACGCCCACACCCCGTTCCCACTGGTGTACATGGCGCCGGTGGTCGCCGCCCTGGTGCTGGGCGCCTGAACCCGGCGCCACCGGTGGAGGCCGCGCGGGACGTCGGTCCGGCCGACGTCCCGCGCGGCGCGCTCCAGGGCCCGGTGTCTCAGGCGGCCTCGGAGCCGCCGCCGAAGCGAACGGTCCAGGCGGCCAGGTCCTCGTCGGTGATCTTGGCGAACAGCACCGGCGGGACGGTGAACGGGGTGCCGGCCGGGACGAGCTCCAGCACCTCGTCGCCGCGCACCCAGGTCCGGGTGTCCCCGGGCAGGTCGAAGGCGCCGCGGATCGCCCGGGCCGCCGCCGGGACGAAGGGCTCCGAGACCACCCCGTACAGCTGGATGAGGTTCATCGCGGTCCGCAGGGTCAGGGCGGCCCCTTCGAGGTCCGTTCTGGCCTGCAGCCAGGGCGCCTTCTCGTCGAGGTAGGAGTTGCCCGCGCTCCACAGCGCGCGCAGGCTCTGCGCCGCCTTGCGGAAGTTGAGCGCGTCCAGGTTGGCCTCGTACTCGGCGAGCAGTCCGGCCACCGTGGCGCCCAGCCGCTCCTCGGGCTCACCGGGGGCCGCGCCGGCCGGGACGGCGTCGCCGAAGCGCTTGCGGCTGAAGGAGAGCACCCGGTTGACGAAGTTGCCCAGGGTGTCGGCGAGGTCCTTGTTGACCACCGAGGCGAAGAGGTCCCAGGTGAAGCTGGAGTCGTCCGACTCGGGGGCGTGCGCCATCAGGAAGTAGCGCCAGTAGTCGGCGGGCAGCAGCTCCAGCGCGACGTCGGTGAAGACGCCCACCTTCTGGCTGGTGGAGAACTTGCCGCCGTAGTACGTCAGCCAGTTGAAGGCCTTGACGTAGTCGACCTTCTTCCAGGGCTGCCGGGAGCCGAGCAGGGTGGCCGGGAACATCACCGTGTGGAACGGGACGTTGTCCTTCGCCATGAACTCGGTGTAGCGGACGGTCTCGTCCGCCTCGTACCACCAGGACCGCCAGTCCCGGACCTCACCGGCCGGGGCCGCGTCGGCCCACTCCCTGGTCGCGCCGATGTACTCGATCGGGGCGTCGAACCAGACGTAGAAGACCTTGCCCTCGGCGGCCAGCTCCGGCCAGACGTCGGCCGGCACCGGGACGCCCCACTCCAGGTCGCGGGTGATCGCGCGGTCCTGCAGGCCCTCGGTCAGCCACTTGCGGGCGATGGAGGAGGCCAGCACCGGCCAGCCGTCGCCGTGGGCGGCGATCCACCCCTCCACCTCCTCGGTCAGCCGGGACTGCAGCAGGAAGAGGTGCTTGGTCTCGCGGACCTCCAGGTCCGCGCTGCCGCTGATCGCCGAGCGCGGCTCCAGCAGGTCGGTCGGGTCGAGCACCCGGGTGCAGTTCTCGCACTGGTCGCCGCGGGCCTTGTCGTAGCCGCAGTGCGGGCAGGTGCCGACGATGTAGCGGTCGGGCAGGAAGCGTCCGTCGGTGTTGGAGTACACCTGGCGGACGGTCCGCTCCTCGATGAAGCCGTTGGCGTGCAGCTCCCGGGCGATCTCCTGGGTGATCGCGCGGTTCTGCGGGGAGGAGCTGCGGCCGAAGTGGTCGAAGGAGAGCTCGAAGCCCTCGTAGATCGCCCGCTGCCGCTCGTGCGCCTCGGCGCAGAACTCGGCGACCGGCAGTCCGGCCTCCTGGGCGGCCAGCTCGGCGGGGGTGCCGTGCTCGTCGGTGGCGCAGATGTACAGCACCTCGTGACCGCGCTGGCGCAGGTAGCGGGAGTAGACGTCCGCCGGGAGCATCGACCCGACCATGTTGCCCAGGTGCTTGATCCCGTTGATGTAGGGAAGCGCGCTGGTGATCAACTGCCGGGTCATCCTGGGAGGCTCCAATGCGTCCGGCGGGCGGCCGGGCGCCCGCGAGCTGGGTGTCCGTCATCGTACCGAGCGGGGGCCCGCGGCCCCATCGGTTATCGCGCGCCGGGCCGGGGCGGCCGCGCGGACGGGGCCGGGTTCACCCTTTCGCGGCGGGCCCCGGGGTCCACCCGGCCGGCCGCCGACGGGTGCGCAGCCAGTACGACCGGGCGGCGACCGCCAGCGCCACCCCGTACACGGCGAAGGCACCGATGCCGACCCAGGAGACCAGCAGCGCGTCCCCGGGGCTGGGGAAGTCGCCCGTGCGCACCTCCACCAGCCCCAGCGTGCCGAGCGCGCAGTACGAGACGCCGAGCAGGCCGTACGGGGCGAGGGTGGCCGCGCCCAGCAGCGCCGGGGTCAGCGGCAGCCAGCGGGGGACTGCGCGCCCACCCAGCGGCAGGGTCCAGCGGGGGAACCGCTGCCCCCACGGCCGGACCAGGCCCCAGAGCAGGAACACCCCGAGCCCGGCCAGCAGCGCGGTCGGGTCCAGCCCCCAGGACTCCAGGGCGAGCCAGACCCCGGAGGCGCCGTTGCGCTCGGAGGCCGCCCGGACCTCCGCCCCGCTCACCCCGGCGAAGGTGCCGCCGAACGCCCACAGCGTCTTCATCGCCGCGTACGGCACGAACGCCAGACTGCCCGCCACGGCGGCCAGTTGCACCACCCCGGGCGCGGCCGAGGGCACGGCCGGCGCACCGCCGCCGTCCGGCCCGGACGCCCCGGCGTGCCCCGCGGTACGGGCGGCGGCCGCCAGCAGCAGCGTCCCGGCCGCGGCCAGCGCGCGGGCACCGGCGCGGGGCCAACTGTCCACGCCCTGGCCGAACACCAACGTGATCACGTCCATCAGCAGGCTGAACGCCGTCGCCGCGGTCAGTCCGGCCAGCGCCCACAGCGGGCCGCGCGGCCAGGGCCGTCCCCGAACGGCCGCGGCGCCCGCCCAGGCGGCCGCGACGCCCAGCGCGGCGACCGGCCAGCCCAGCCAGGCCGGGCCCACCAGGTCACCGAAGCCGAGCAGCGGGGTGCCGCCCAGCGCACCGGCGGCGCCGGCCGCCGCGTGGAGCACGCCCCAGCCGAGCAGGGCCCGGCCGTTCCCGATCGCCTCGCGCATGTGTCCCATGGCTCCACGCTCGCAGCGGCGGGGACGGCCGGGCGTCCACCGCCCGGACGAGGGGGCTCCCCTCGGCGGGGGATCCGCCGGTGCCGGGTGCGGGTGTCGCGTCACCGGGGCTTGCCCTTGAGTGGACTCCAACTCCTACAGTCGGCCGCACCGCACCGCACAGCCATCCGGAGGGGACAACCATGCGCTACCGCGTACTCGGCGGCACCGGCATCGAGGTGAGCGCCCACTGCCTGGGCACGATGATGTTCGGCGCGGTCGGCAATCCCGACCACGACGACTGCGTCCGGATCATCCACGCCGCACTCGACCGCGGCGTCAACTTCGTGGACACCGCCGACATGTACTCGGCCGGCGAGTCCGAGGTGATCGTCGGCAAGGCGCTCAAGGGCCGCCGCGACGACGTCGTGCTCGCCACCAAGGTGTACTTCCCGATGGGCGAGGGCCCGGCGCGCGGCGGGCTGTCGCGGCGCTGGATCGTCCACGAGGTGGAGGAGAGCCTGCGCCGCCTGGGCACCGACCGGATCGACCTGTACCAGGTGCACCGGCCGGACCACACCACCGACCTGGAGGAGACCCTCGGCGCGCTCGGCGACCTGGTCCGGGCCGGCAAGATCCGCGCCTTCGGCTGCTCGACCTTCCCCGCCGAGGAGATCGTCGAGGCCCACCACGTCTCCGAGCGCCGCGGCCTGCCGCGCTTCCGGACCGAGCAGCCGCCGTACTCGCTGCTGGCCCGCGGCATCGAGCGGGACGTGCTGCCGACGGTCCGGCGGCTCGGGATGGGCGCGCTGACCTGGAGCCCGCTGGCTTCCGGCTTCCTGACCGGCCGCTACCGCAAGGGCCGACCGATCGACATGACCAGCGGCCGCCCCGCGCTGACCCCGGCCCGCTTCGACCCGGCGCTGCCGGTCACCGCGGCCAAGCTGGAGGCGGTCGAGCGGTTCACCGAGCTGGCGGACGGGCTCGGCCGCACCCTGCCCGAACTGGCCCTGGCCTTCCCGCTGGCCCACCCCGCGGTCACCTCGGTGATCATCGGCCCGCGCACCATGGAGCAGCTGGAGGCGGCCCTCAAGGGCGCCGACCTCGTCCTGGACGACGCCACCCTCGACCGGATCGACGAGATCGTCCCGCCGGGCACCAACGTCTACCACCCGGACGGCGTCTGGCAGCCGCCCGCCCTCACCGACCCGGCCCGCCGCCGCCGTCCGCTCGGCGAGCGCTCGGCGGGCTGAGCCCGCGCCGTACGGGGGCCGGCCGGGGGGGACGGCGGCCGGGGGGACGGCCGGGGGCTGGGGGCGCGAGCGCCGTACGACGGCGCGGAGCGAGTCCTGAAAAGGAGGGCTAGGCGATCGAGGCCGCGACGATCGCCGAGACGGCGAGGTTGCAGCTGGCGGTGACCCAGACCGCCGGGTGCGGCTCCGGGTCGACCAGGATCGCGCCGAGCTTGCCCGGCGTCACCACGTCCACCAGCCAGAACGCGACCGCCATCAGCAGCAGCCCGAGCAGGCCGAAGCAGGCGGTGGAGGCCAGGCCCTTGCCGAAGTCCTCGTAGGTGTAGCGGATCGCGGTGTAGACGATCCCGCCGATCCCGAGCAGCGCCGAGCTGAGCACCAGCGCCGCGTTGCGGTTGCGCTCCACCCAGATCTGGTGGCCGAGCCTGCCGGGGGTCAGCACGTCGACCAGGCCCACGCCGAGGAGCAGCAGCACCACGCCGACGCCACCGAAGGCGGCGGCCGCGCCGAGTCCGTTCACGATGTCGTTCATGCGCGCTGTGCTCCCCCGGGGCAACGGTCAAGGATCGGCAAAAGATATCCCATCCGGCCCCGGACGCACAGGGTGTGCGGGGCCCCTCCCGTACGATGCCTCCCCACGCGTACCATCGTCCGCCATGACGCAGTCCCCTCCCTCCGCGGCCGGTGAGACCGGCGGCCGACGACGCTCCGGCTTCGTGGCGCTCGGCATGGTCGGCACCCTCGCCCTGGCGCTCTCCGGGTGCTCCTCCGGCAGTTCCAACCCGCCGAGCCGCTGCGTCGACCCGAACACCCTCAAGGTGCTGGGCGACCACGCCTGCAGCGGCGCCGCCGGGGCGAGCGCCGGCCGCTGGTACTACTGCGGCTCGGGCTCCGCCGTCGTGAGCGGCGGCACCTTCGACAAGGCCGCCACCAAGCGCGGCGGCTTCGGCTGCCCCTCCGGCTCCAGCGGCTCGGGCGGGGGCTGATCCGCCGTGCGCCGCCGCACCATCACCCCGCGCGCCGACTGGCTGGCCACCGTGGAGGGCCAGGGCCTGATCTACGCCATGTGCTCCGACCCCTGCAACCAGGGCGGGCCGCACGCCTACTGGGACGAGAGCGCCTACTACGAGTTCTCGCTGCCCGAGGTCGAGGCGCTGGAGGAGGTCGTCGAGGAGCTGCACGGGATGTGCCTGGCCGCCGCCGACCACGTGGTGCGCACCGGCCGGTTCGCCGACTACGGCATCACCGACCCCCGGCTGGCCGCCGCGGTCGCCGAGTCCTGGCGGCGGCGCGAGGAGCAGCCCAGCCTGTACGGGCGCTTCGACCTCGCGTACGACGGGACGGGCCCGGCGAAGCTCTTCGAGTACAACGCCGACACCCCGACCTCGCTGATCGAGGCGGCCGGCCCGCAGTGGTTCTGGATGGAGGAGCGGTTCCCCGGCGCCGACCAGTGGAACTCCCTGCACGAGCGCCTGGTCGCCTCCTGGGCCCGGCAGAAGCACCTGCTGCCGCCCGGCCCGGTGCACTTCGCCCACTCCCGCGGCGACACCGAGGGCGAGGACTGGATGACCACCCTCTACCTCCAGGAGTGCGCCGAGCAGGCCGGCATCGAGACCGTCGGCCTCGCGATGGAGGACATCGGCTGGGACCCCCTCTCCGGCCGCTTCGTCGACCTGGAGCACCGCTTCATCCGCTCCGCCTTCAAGCTCTACCCCTGGGAGTGGCTGGCCTCCGACGAGTTCGGCGGGCAGCTGCTGGACGTCATCGACCACGGCGGCTCCACCGGCAGCACCCTGTGGATCGAGCCGGCCTGGAAGATGCTGCTCTCCAACAAGGCGCTGCTCGCCGTGCTCTGGGAGCTGTACCCCGGCCACCCCAACCTGCTGCCCGCCTACCTCGACGGCCCGCGCGAACTCGCCGCCCCGGACGGCCCCGGCTACGCCGCCAAACCGCTGCTCGGCCGCGAGGGCGCCGGCGTGCGGATCGTCGAACCGGGCGGCGCCGAGACCCGGCTCGCCGCGTGGGCCGGCGACCCGGACCGCTACGGCGCCGAGGGCCACTGCTACCAGCAGCTGCACCCGCTGCCCGACTTCGACGGCAACCGCCCGGTCCTCGGCACCTGGGTCGTCGACGGCGAGGCCGCGGGCCTGGGCATCCGCGAGACCGACGACAGCCCCATCACCCACCAGGGCGCCCGCTTCCTCCCCCACGTGATCGTCTAGCCGCGTGACGTCCCGCGCCCGGAATGCGGGCGGCGGGTGTGGGGTTTGATTGACCCATGGCAACCCGTGCACGTGTACGCGCCCCCGAGCTGGTCGGGGCAGGCGGCTGGCTGAACACCGGCGGCAAGGAACTCACCCTCGCGGACTTCCGCGGCAAGATCACCATCCTGGACTTCTGGACCTTCTGCTGCATCAACTGCCTGCACGTCCTGGACGAGCTGCGCGAGCTGGAGGAGAAGCACCGCGACACCGTGGTGATCGTCGGGGTGCACTCGCCCAAGTTCGTGCACGAGGCCGACCACCGGGCCGTGGTGGACGCGGTCGAGCGGTACGAGGTGCACCACCCGGTGCTGGACGACCCGGCGCTGGCCACCTGGAAGCAGTACGCGGTGCGGGCCTGGCCGACGCTGGTGGTGATCGACCCCGAGGGCTACGTGGTCGCCCAGCACGCCGGCGAGGGACACGCGCACGCGATCGCCCGGCTGGTCGAGGAGCTGGAGGCCGAGCACGAGGCCAAGGGCACGCTGCGGCGCGGCGACGGCCCGTACGTGGCGCCGGAGCCGGCTGCGGGCGACCTGAGGTTCCCCGGCAAGGCGGTGCGGCTGGCGAACGGCCACTTCCTGGTCGCCGACTCCGGCCACCACTCGCTGGTCGAGCTGGCCGAGGACGGCGAGCGCGTGGTCCGCAGGATCGGCGACGGCGTGCGCGGCCTGGTGGACGGCACCGCGCCGCGGTTCAGCGAGCCGCAGGGGCTCGCGCTGCTGCCGGAGGGCCACCCGTACGACGTGGTCGTGGCCGACACGGTCAACCACGCGCTGCGCGGCGTACGGCTGGCGGACGGCAGCGTCACCACGCTGGCCGGCACGGGCCGGCAGTGGTGGCAGGGGTCGGCCACCTCGGGCCCGGCCCACGAGGTGGACCTCTCCTCGCCGTGGGACGTCGCCTGGTTCGACGGCCGGGTCTGGATCGCGATGGCGGGCGTGCACCAGCTCTGGGCGTACGACCCGGCCGCCGGGACGGTCGGGGTCGCGGCCGGCACCACCAACGAGGGCCTGGTGGACGGGCCCGCCGAGGAGGCCTGGTTCGCCCAGCCGTCCGGCCTCGCCGTCTCGGCGGACGGCGAGCGGCTCTGGGTCGCCGACTCGGAGACCTCGGCGCTGCGGTGGGTTTCACGTGAAACGAAGCGGGTCGAATCCGCCGTCGGCACCGGCCTGTTCGACTTCGGCCACCGCGACGGCGAGGCCTCGCAGGCCCTCCTCCAGCACCCGCTGGGCGTCACCGTGCTGCCCGACGGCTCGGTCGCGGTGAGCGACACCTACAACCACGCGCTGCGCCGCTACGACCCGGCGACCGGCGAGGTCAGCACGCTGGCCACCGATCTGCGCGAGCCCTCCGGGGCCGTCCTGGTGGACGGGGACATCGTGGTGGTCGAGTCCGCCCGGCACCGGCTGACCCGGCTGCGGCTGCCCGAGGAGGCCGTCCGGGTGGAGTCGGTCGCGCACCGCACCCAGCGGGCGGCCACCGAGGTCGCGCCGGGCGCGTTCCGGCTGGACGTGGTGTTCTCCGCGCCGAGCGGCCAGAAGCTGGACGAGCGCTACGGCCCGTCCACCCGGCTGCTGGTCAGCTCGACCCCGCCTGAGCTGCTGGTCTCCGGCGCGGGCGCGGACACCGCGCTCTCCAGGGAGCTGGTGCTCTCGGCGGACGTCACCGAGGGGGTGCTGCACGTCTCCGCGATGGCCGCCTCCTGCGACGACGACCCGGAGATCGAGTTCCCGGCCTGCCACGTCCACCAGCAGGACTGGGGGGTGCCGGTGACGCTGGTCGCGGGCGGCGCGAGCCGGCTGCCGCTGGTCCTGGCCGGCCTGGAGTAGCCGCCGGCGCGGCACGCCTCCCGACGGCCCCGCCGGGCCCCGGAAGCACGGCGGGGCCCGGCGGTCCCCATGGTCGCCGGGCCCCGCACCGCGGAGGGTCAGCCCTCCAGGAAGGCCTTGATGGCGCTCGCCAGCAGGTACGGGTCCTCCGCCCCGCACAGCTCGCGCGCCGAGTGCATGGACAGGGCCGCGATGCCGCAGTCCACCGTGGTGATGCCGAGCCGGGCCGCGGTGATCGGGCCGATCGTGGTGCCGCAGGGCATCGCGTTGTTGGAGACGAAGGTCTGCCACGGCACGCCGGCCTTCTCGCAGGCCGCCGCGAAGACCGCCCGGCCGACGCCGTCGGTCGCGTAGCGGTTGTTGACGTTGACCTTGAGGATCGGGCCGCCGTTGGGCATCGGGTGGTGGCCGGGCTCGTGCCGCTCGCTGTAGTTCGGGTGGACGGCGTGGCCCATGTCCGAGGAGAGGCAGATGGTGCCGGCCAGCGCCCGGGCGCGGTCCTCGGCGCCGCCCCCACGCGCGTAGACCGTGCGCTCCAGCACATTGCCGAGCAGCGGGCTCTGCGCGCCGGTGTCCGACTCGCTGCCGGTCTCCTCGTGGTCGAAGGCGGCCAGCACCGGGATGTACGGCAGGTCGGCGCCGGCCACGGCGGCCAGCGCGGCGGTCGCGGCGTGCACCGAGAGCAGGTTGTCCAGGCGCGGGCCGGCCAGCAGCTCGCGGTCGCGGCCCAGGTAGGCGGCCGGCTGGACGTCGTGGGTCATCAGGTCCCAGCCGGCCACGTCGGCGGCGTCGACGCCGGCCCGCTGCGCCACGTACGAGATCAGCGAGCCCTCGTCGACCGGGCCGAGGCCCCAGATCGGGGTGAGGTGGCGCTGCTTGTCGAGCTTGAGGCCGTCGTTGACCTGGCGGTCCAGGTGGATGGCCAGCTGCGGCACGCGCAGCAGCGCCTCGTCGAGCTGGACCAGGCGGGAGCTCCCGTCGCGCAGCGCCAGCCGGCCGGACAGGCCCAGGTCGCGGTCCAGCCAGGTGTTCAGCGGGACGCCGCCGTAGATCTCCACCGCGACCTGCCGCCAGCCCGCCGAGCCGGTGTCCGGCACCGGCTTGACCCTCAGGTTCGGCGAGTCGGTGTGGGTGCCGACCACCCGGAACGGCGTCTCCGGGCCGGCGCCCTTCGGCACGTACCAGGCGATCAGGGCACCGCCCCGGACGACGTAGCGCCCGCCCGCCGTCGCGTCCCAGGCGTCCGTCTCGGCGACCTGCCGGAAGCCCACCTTCTCCAGGCGCTCGGCGGCACTGGCCACCGCGTGGTACGGCGACGGTGAGGTACCGAGGAACGCGATGAGGTCATCGGTGTGCGTCCGGTCGAAGAAGGCCTGACGGGCGGCGGTCGACATGCTGCTCCTGAGTAGAGGGAGGGTCGAAGCCGGAATGGGGGGTCGACTTCGCACCTTGAGCATATGCCCGTACACGGACAGGACACTCGGAACGTCCCAACGGATGCAGAACGCAGACAGAAACGTGAACTGACGCATGGACGGAAAGCCGGACACCCGGCCCGCCCCGCCGTTCGCACCCGGCCCTCACCTGCGGCGCAGGAGGCCTTCCGTCAGTTCGCCGCCTGAAGTACCTCCAGTCGTCGCGCGAGTTCGTCGACCGGGAGTTCGGGCAGCGCGGCGAGCACCACCCCGGCCAGCCGGACCGCCTCCGGCGAGCCCGACCAGGCCCGCAGCAGCACCAGCCTGACGTCCGGCTCCCAGTCCGCCGGATCGACCCCGGTCAGCACCTCGAACAGCAGCAGCGCCTCGGCGTCGGCCAGCCGGGCCGGCACGGCGGGCCCCGCCGTCCACTCCCCCGGCGCCTCGGGCGCCCAGGGCCCGGGCTGCGGCACGCGGGCCGCCTCGACCAGTTCCGCGCCGTCCCGGCCCCGGGCACCGAGCGCCTCGACGATCCGGCGCAGCGAGTCCGTCCGCGGCTGGGCCCGGCCGCGTTCCAGATTGCCGATGGCACGGGCGCTGAGACCCGAACGGACGGCCAGTTCCTCCTGCGTCAGCCCGGCGGCCTCCCGGCAACTGCGCAGCAGGTGCGCGAACGGTCTCCCCCGTACAGGCATCCCCACAGACATCCCCATCCCCCCGGATGCGTCCCCGTTTCCGCTCACGATAGGGAGAGGTGCGGGTACCCACCATCGATGTGGCGCGGATCACGTCCGCATCCGGCCCGAATGCGGACACAGCAGGCCGCTCATGTCTCACCGGGTGAGACGCGCGCCGGACGACGGGCCGGGGAGGGCGAAGATTCCGGCCCAACTTCCTGTTGCCGCAAGGGTTCATGACCGAGGATCAGTTCAGCGAATCCGCTCCGTCGGTGTCCGCCCGCGGTGACCCGGCCATGCCGGGCAGGGCCACCGCGTACCCGCTCCGTCGCACCACCGCGCAGTCATCAGCCACCCAGTGGAACGAACAGAGGAGCTCCATCCATCATGGCACTTCGCAAGCGCATGACGGCCCTGGCCCTGGCCGGCGCCGCCGCCGTCACCGCCACCGTCGCGACCGCCGGACCGGCCGCCGCGATCCACCGCGTCGACCAGTCGACCTGCAACAGCCGGTCCGACTTCCTCACCATCTGGAACTACCCGCCGAAGGTCTGCTTCGCCGACAACGGCTCGACCGGCGTGTCGATCTACGACGTCTACGAGGTCGACTCCGGCAACAACCGCTCGTACCACAACTGGTACAGCTCTGCGACCGGCAGCAGCTACCAGACCTACCTGGGCAACGGCGGCTGGTCCTCCTACAACCCCAAGGTCAAGGTGACCTGGGTCAGCATCATCGGCCGCTGACCCGGCCACACCCCGGCGCGGCCGCGCCGGGCACCCCGTCGGGGGTGGACGGCGGACCTCCGGGTCCGTCGTCCACCCCCGACGGGCCCCCGCAGAGAACCCAGCGCGAGGAAACCACCGTGGCATCACACCGAAGGCTCCGCCTGCTGCCGGCCGCCGTCCTGGCCGTCGCGTCCGTCACCCTGTCGGCCTGCGGTGACGACGGGCCGGCGGCGTCGGCGCCACCGCCCGCGCTCGGCCCGGTGGCCACCGTCACCGACCCGGCCCAGATCACCCTGCCCACGGACGGGTACCTGGCCACCGTCGCACAGGTCCGTCAGATCGTGCAGGCTCAGGACGCGGTGACGGCGGCGTGCATGCGCGACTTCGGGTTCACCGCGCGCCCGACCGTCCTGGTCGGCCTCGACGACGCCCCGCGGCGCCGGCTGACGCACAGCCCGTTGTACGGCTACTTCGACACGGCGGGGCGGCAGGCGAAGGGGTACGACAACCTGGCCGCGTCCCCGGACCAGACGGCGCCGGGCACCCGGAACACCCCGCCCTCGGCCGACGAGCAGACCGCACTCACCGGATCGCGCCCGGTGGAGGGGCAGCCGGCCGGGAAGGTCAACGGCAGGGACGTGCCGGAAGGCGGCTGCCTGAAGGTCGGGCGCGACAAGGTCGGCGAAACGCCCGTCATCGACGAGGCGGCGCTGCCCGAGGGCGGACCCAAGGTGCCGGTCAACGACCCCCGGGTGGTCGAGGCCCACGCGAAGTGGTCGGCGTGCATGAAGGGCAAGGGCTTCGGGTACCAGGACCCGGTGCAGGCCAACCTGGACGCCCGGTGGCGCCAGCCGTCCGAGGTGCCGACGGCGAGCCCGGAGCAGGTCGCCGCCGCCACCGCCGATGTCGATTGCAAGCTCGCGGGCAACACCGTCGGCGTGATCGTGGCGGTGCAGAGCGCGTACGGGAGCAGGTACGTGGAGGCGAACGCGGGCAAGCTGGCCGCCTACCGGCAGCAGCTCGACGAGCAGGTCCGCAAGGCCGCCGCGCTCGTCTCCGGCGGCTGAGAGCGTCCCGGCCCGCCTCCTCTTACGCCCGGCAAACAGTCGGGCGGCCACACTGGTGCACAGTGAAGTCGCCTGGGAGTAAGCATTGCTGACGATCGATCACACGACGGGGGACGACGCCTCCGGGAGCGGGGCCGGGGCCGCGCCGGCGGGCGGACGGTCCCGGACGGGGCGGCGCAAGCGGGTGCTGGTGGCGGTGGCGCTGGCGGCCGCGCTGGTCTCGGCCGGGGGGCTCGGCGCCGCGACACTGGTGAAGTCGCCGGCGGAGCGGGCGGCCCGGACGGCGCCCCCGCCCCGGAGTCTGATCACCGCACCGGTCACCAGCCAGGTGCTGAACCGGTCGGTGTCGGCGCGGGCGGTGGTCTACCCGCCGGCCCAGTACGACGTCGTTCCCGCCGCGGTCTCCCCCGACGTCACACGGCTCTACGTCTCCGGGCTGCACGTCCGCACGGGGGAGGCCGTGACCAGCGGCAAGCTGCTCGCCGAGGTGTCCGGGCAGCCGGTCTTCGCGCTGCGCGGGTCGGTGCCCGCCTACCGGGACATCAAGCCGGGCAGCACCGGGACCGATGTCGCCGAGCTCCAAGAGGCGCTGGCCGCGCTCGGGCACTCCCACGGGTCCGACGAGAAGGGGACGTTCGGCCCGGGCACCGGGCAGGCCGTCTCCGCGTTCTACCGCCGGCTCGGCCATCCGGTGCCCACCACCGGCGCCGCCACCCAGCAGGCCGTCGACGCCGCGCAGAAGGCGGTGGACGCCTCCCGGCAGTCGGTGGACACCCTGACGGCCCAGAAGAAGGCCGCCGGCCGCACCCCGGCCCCCGCCGGCCCGGCTCCCGCGACACCGGCCGGACCCACCACACCGGCCGGGCCCACCACACCGGCCGGGCCCGCCGCCCAGCAGCCGCCCGCCGGTGACCTCGACCAGCAGCTCGCCGCCGCCCGGAAGCAACTGGCCGCCGACCAGACGGCCCTGGCCAAGGCCCAGGCGGTGAACGGCCCGATGGTGCCGGCCGCCCACGTGGTGTTCCTGCCGACACTTCCCGCCACGGTGACCGCGGTCAACGGCGAGGTCGGCTCCGCCGCCACCGGCACCCTGCTGTCGATCACCAGCGGGGACCTGAGCGTCACCGGCCGGCTGACCCCGGCCCAGGCCGCCGGGGTCAAGCCCGGCATGGCCGTGGAGATCCTGGTCGAGGAGACCGGCGCGACCCTGAAGGGCGTCGTCGGCGAGCTCGGCGCCCCCACAACCACCCCGCCGGCCGGCAAGGTCATCACCCTGGGGGGTGCGGGCGGCGGGCAGGCGGGCACCGGCGCGGGCGGCACCGGCGGCGC